>DATEVM010000074.1:0-5245 GCA_035281785.1 Patescibacteria group bacterium | reverse complement strand
AATGGCGAGTGCGGCTCATTCGGGATGGTGTTCTTGTTTGCAATAAGACCCGCTTGTGCCATGGCGTATGCAACCTGTGTTCCGCCACCAAAGGATGAAAAATCCATGATCATGAGGTGGTTTTCAGTCCCGTCACCAACGAGAGCAATACCCTGTGCTTTTAGCGCTCCTGCAAGTGCTTGAGCGTTTACCAATACCTGTTTTCCATACTGCTTGAATGAAGGCGTCATCACCTCACCTAACGCGACCGCAATCCCTGCAGTCGTATTGTTATGCGGACCACCCTGCATCCCCGGGAAAACAGCCTTATCTATCTTTGCGCCAAGCTCAGGATCTTTTTGAAGTCCTTTCTCCGTCACCAAAATCATTGCTCCCCGAGGTCCACGAAGCGTTTTGTGTGTGGTAGTCATAACGATGTGTACGTGCGGCACAGGAGATTCTAATGCACCAGATGCCACTAATCCTGCGATATGCGAAATATCCGCAAGTACATACGCCCCCACCTCTTCGGCTATTTCGGCAAATTCTTTGAACGGAAGATTGAATGGGTACGCGGTTGTACCAATAATCATGAGTTTTGGATGGTGTTTCTGCGCAAGCGTTCGTACTTCTTTCAGATCAATGCGCGCATCACTATCTAAACCATACTGCACTGTGTTATAAAATGTTCCGCTAAATGTCACCTGCGGGTGACCATGCGTCAGGTGTCCACCACTCGCAAGTTTCATACCAAGAATCGTGTCTCCCGGCTTCAGTGTAGCCATTTGAATAGCTGCGTTTGCTGGACTTCCGCTGTACGGCTGCACGTTTACGTGTGGGACGCCAAATACTTTTTTTGCCCGATCTATCGCCAAGTCCTCAACCTCGTCAATAACCTCATTCCCTTCGTAATACCGCTTATGCGCATACCCTTCCGAGTATTTATTCATCAACGGCGACCCGACAGCAGACATCACTGCAACAGAAACAATGTTTTCCGATGGAATGAGCGGAATTGTTTCGTGCTGGCGAAGTGTTTCTTTTTGTATGAGGTCAAAAACGAGATCGGACATAGGTGCATTGTATCATCACGCTCTTATCATTTTTCTCCAGCGGGAAGTTCGAGATCCTCGACAATGTCTAAAGCGGCAAGAAGATCTTTAGCCGAAGAAATTGGATGTCCATTCACAAGGATCGTGCGCGATTCAATGTTCCCAGAACCCCTCCGCGAGAAAGAGCTTGATACCGCCACACTGATCGTTTCCCCTCCACTTCTCCACCTTTTTCGAAGTGATCCGCGTAGGAGCGTTTGTCCGTAGCTTATGCCGTCACCGTCCGGACTTGCTGAAGTGTACCTTGATACGTTCTTTAGTTCTCCGAGGCCAAAATCAATAGCACATCGTTTTTCAAACGAGATTCTTGGGGTAGCCCCATCAACCGTATTCTTTGTCGTGCAGAAATCTTGGTTAGAAAACCACCAACCAGCTGCAGCAACGCTTGGTATGAGGAGTGCAAAAAAAAGTCGGACAAAAAAACGCGTGCGTTCTGAAAGAAATGATCGAGATCGATCTGGGGACCGTTTGCGACTATCAGCTTCTGTCGACGTCATATGGGCGATTATTGTATCACAACCTTACATGACGATTGTGGCGCGCGTAGATTACGGGGGGCTATCTCATTAAAAAGGCTATACGAGCGCAGTTTCCACATCGTTTGAAACAAACGTCCCGATGTCTCCACCCAGAACTGCTTTCTTTAAGTTACCCTCTTTGAAAAGCTCGAACACCATCACGGGCATGTTGTTTTCCATACACATAGCAAGTGCACCGGAGTCCATCACCGAGATCTTGTCGTTCTTCAGCATGTCGTTAAACTTAATTGTTTTATACCGCTTTGCATCGGGGAACTTCATGGGATCTTTATCGTACACACCATCAACTTTTGTTGCTTTCATTACAACATTACAGTGAAGTTCAAGCGCGTGAAGCGACGCACCGGTATCGGTCGTTACATACGGTACACCAACGCCAGCAGCTAAAATAACAACACGACCTTTTTCCAAGTGTCGCAGTGCTTTACGGCGAATGAAAGGTTCTGCCACTGCCGGCATCTGCAGCGCAGATTGCACACGTGTTGGCACACCGACTTTTTCCAATGCGTCCTGGAGTGCGAGTGCGTTCATAACCGTTGCCAGCATCCCCATGTAATCGGCGGTTGCTCGGTCAATACCACTCTTCTCACCAGAGATACCTCGGAAGATGTTTCCTCCACCGATAACAATAACAAGTTGGGATCCTAGGTCAAAAACTTCCTTTATCTGTTTTGCAACGTCAAGTGCAGCGATTGGAGAAATGCCGTATTCACGATCGCCAATGAGCGACTCTCCTCCAACCTTCAAAAGAACTCTCGAAAAACGGGTCGGCATATATCATCCTCCAACACTGTATGCGTCGTAATATATTCGTCATATAGTATAACACCCACGAAAAGTCATTCATTGACAGTAACAACAATAGATCGAACTCGGTTTTGTGAAATTAATTATGTAAGCTGCAGTTTTTGTTGAACATGCGCCCAAACGGTATCTGCCACCTGATCAATAGAGCTCGCTGCATCAACAATGGCCCATCGGTTATGGTCGTTCTTCTTTGCCACTTCTAAATACGCATCACGTACTTTCTGGTGAAAGTCCTGCGCCTCCATGTCTAATCGGTCCATTTTATCCGAAAGCTTTCTTCGTGTTAAACCTACCTCGATCGGCACATCAAGTAAAAAAGTGAGATCGGGGTATGTATTTTTTGTTGAGATTTCATTGAGCTTTTCAATCACCTCAACCCCGAATCCACGAACTTTTCCCTGATATACAACCGAAGAGTCGCGTGTACGATCCATAAGTACGACTTTTCCAGCCTCAAGGCTCGGCAACACCAGCTCTCTATAGAGTTGTGCGCGAGCTGCTTGGAACAAAAGTACTTCTGTTGTGTACGCAATACCAACATTTTTTGCAGACAATACAACGTCACGAATCTGCTCGGAAATGACAGTGCCGCCCGGTTCTCGCACCACCACGATATCAAAACCTTGCTCTGACAGTTTGTCGCGAAGACGTTTAATTTGGACGGTCTTACCAGCCCCTTCTCCACCCTCGAATGAGATTAAGTATCCTTTTTGCATATCTCCTTATTGTAATCTGCGTTTACGTTGCGTCAAACGTAAAACGCTCTCCTCGCTTTTTTTGCGCATCTTTTGCCATCTCCATAAAGGCGAGGTACGGCATACCCATGATTTCGCTAATGATCACTGCTTTTTGCAGTTCCGTTAACACCGCAAACTCGCGTGAACGTAAAACAAGCTCCTGAGTTAACCCACCACTTGCTGAGTCCGGATCAATGTGGATATCATTCGGCATATGCTCAGGAATTTTGTACCGCAATACCAATTCACTCGTTACGGTGGTATCAACGCCAAGCATTGCAATGGCACACATCCCAACAATGTGTTGAACAAACTGGCCTGGTAAAAACCTCTTCTCAATATACGTCTGCTCATACCTCTGAAGTTTCGCCGCAAAATCTGCATCAGACTCACCCGGCTGCTGTTTTGGATAGTCTGGCTCCTTTGACGGCTTTCCATATGAATGCTGATCGACTCCAACGCGTTCAATTGTATCTCCTGCTACGACTATGACATCACTCTCTTCCGGTTCTACCGGGTATACGCGGACATAGTTTGCTTTCGCGATCGCTTCTAGACGAGGATCATTATTTTTATGAGACTCTCCGGAGGCCGCGACACCAATGACCGGCACGCCATGCCATTCCCCTATGTCAACCATTGTTTCGAGCGGCAAAGCGCCATCGCCGTTGCTCACATTATCCATAAACCATTGTTTTAAATCCTCAGCCTTTTCTACAGGAAAGTAGTCATGCAGTTTTGCTTGTGGATCGTCACCAGCTTTTTCTTGGTATGCGCGGGAGAGCCATGCCGCCATCAGTGCTTTGCGAACGCTTTGAGAAGCAAACCAAACCTCTTTGGGCGGATGAAGTCCCCAGTATGAAAAATCGGGAGTTGCCGAAGCGCGTTCGGAATCCACACCCGCATGCTGATAGTACAAAGAAGCACGGTCGTGCGATGATAATCTGCCCATATGTTGTTGTACGCGTTGTACGTGCACAATCGCGTTTCTCTATAAGCGACAATATGGAATTTTTCATTCAAGTTCAACTGCCACTTTCTGCATCAAACGCTATATGTAGCGTGTTGTTCTCGATCTAAACACTAGACCTAGTGTATTGTTGAAGTTTTTGCGGGAATGGCCTATTACAAAAGCGGGTCGCTACGCGGGGTCCTGGGTATACTCTGTACCCATTCGAACAGCATCCTCGGCTTTCTGAAGCTCCAATCCTATATACATTAGGTGTCCGGGGTCAGTGAGATAGTTCCAGTCTGTAAGCTGCCAAGCAACTTCCTGCGCCGTTCTCCCCTCAAAGATTTTCATGGCAGGACCTCCGTCGGGCTCAAAAAGAGTAACCCGAATAATTCTCCCTTTTGGAACCGATGAAAGTGTTTTTGCCACCGCATACGGCACCGACTGAGTTTTATACCGTTGAGAAAACGCCGGCCACACGTATGCGTCTTCTTCATTTATAACCTCGACCACCGCATTGCCGCGCTTATCAAAGCCAAAGTGAACCGCTGGCGAGTATCCAAGATCATTCTCATAATGATCCATGAGAAGCTGATCAACTAACGGAAAGTCATCAGCGTAGATGTGTGCGGAATGCGTGATCATGGTCAACGGTCCCATCTGTAATCCCGCCGAGTCTGCGATGTCTTTCTGCAGTTTTCTCAGCGCAAAAGTGTTCCGTGGCCATCCATGGACCATATCTTGGGACCGAAAGTGTGCGGTGAAGAAAAATTTGTTGTCCTGTACCGAACCTAACACCATAACCAAACAGGGCGTGTCCCCTTTGTTCACTTCATTCCAGTCTCGTTTTGGATCCATTGTCGTCGCCACCATTTTCTTGCTGTCGGGTCGATGTTTCAGCAACTCTTTCATTGCAGCTATTTGATCGATACCCAAATCAACGCGCAGTCGCTTGCCATAGTTGTATGCAACGCCGGGGATCTGGCGCGCGGTAAGCATCTCGGCGTAGTACGCTTCAAGCTCCACACGCGTAAATGGTAGGTACTCTGGAAAATAAATTTCGTCCGGATTCTCGTCCGTGATCACCGCGGTGAGGTTTAATATCTCTTTCAGCGAGTT
>DATEVM010000073.1:0-4784 GCA_035281785.1 Patescibacteria group bacterium | reverse complement strand
AGATTTAATGTACAAAGCGGCTGATCCTGCCACATGCGGACTTGCCATGCTTGTACCGCTGATTGTGTTATATCCGCCACCTTTCCATGTCGAGTAGATAGAAACTCCTGGGGCACCAAGGTCGATAACACTACCATAGTTACTAAAACTTGCAAATGTATCGTCAGCTCCATACGATGTTGGCAACCCCAACCCACCCGATTGTCCATCAGAATCCGCAAGCGCTGACACCGTGATAACAGTGTCGTTGTAGGAAGCAGGAACAGATGCGCTTGCATTGGTGCTGTTATTACCAGCTGCCACAACATACGTTACTCCTGAGGTAGCAGTAGATTTACAAATTGCCTTGTGCAAGGCATCGCTATTCGTATTCCCACAGTTATCGTCGCTGCTACCACTGCCACCCAAACTCATATTGGCAACCTTAATGTTGAACTTTCCCGCGTTCGCCGTAACCCAGTCAATACCACAGATAATTGATGACCAAGTACCTGAACCAGCTGAGTTAAGCACCTTCACAGCAATCAGTTTTGCCTCAGGAGCGACTCCAACAGCACCCGTAGCATTGTTCAGTGCGGCAATAGTACCCGCGACGTGACTGCCATGACCATTGTCGTCGTTGCCCGTTTTCTTTCCTCGAATACAGCTGTAGTTTGCTACGATATTGGCCTGTAGGTCGGGATGTGTTAAATCAATGCCTGTATCTATAACTGCAACTCCTATTCCAGTCCCTTTATTCGGGTTTGCCGATGCACGTACCCGCATGACCCCCGTTGGTGTCGTCTGTGCAAATGCTTCTACAACTCGATCTTCCGAGACAAACTGAACCCGCCCGTCATCTTTTATTTTACCGAGCCTGGCCTGTGGAACTGTTCCCGAAAAGCCCTTGAGAGCAGTTGTGTAGACATGTTCGATGGAAAGACCGTGTGTACGCGCCATTTCATTGGCAACATCTTGAGGGTTTTCAACATTGTCTTTTAACACCACAATGAAACTATTTGGGATAACATCTGACTTTCCTTGAGCCTGCGCGGTTGGGGTTTGAAGAAGATATGCAATTCCTAAGACAAAAAAAAGTAGTGAAGTAATCAATATATATCTGAATCTATCTGCTGGCATATCATTACTTATATCACAAATACGTACCGTCAATCAATTGCTGCCTGGCAGGGATTCGAACCCCAATAAACGCCTCCAAAGGGCGCTGTCCTACCATTAGACGACCAGGCAATAGACAAAGGGTATTATACCTCAGGGGAAAACGATTCACCAAATAGTTAGACTGCCATCTCTTCAAGAAGCCATCGCTCGGCCTCTTCACGCGACCCGAACATGCGCATTTTTTTGGACTCACCGGAAAGATTGATAATCGTCTGTATAATAGTGCGAGCAGCTGCATTCGTTGCGACAGCGGCAATGTGCTCTACGGGAATTTCTTTTAGCGCCTTTGCGTTATATATTAGGCTACCAGGGTCGATTTCTCCCAAATTCGTCAGGTCGACCAAAATGTACGCCTTTTTACCAGCTTCCATTCTGCCGTTGACCATCTCAATCATCTTCTCAACAATAAACCTGTTTTCTTCCAAACTTACCGAACCGTTATACGTTGTAGTAAAAAAACCTTTTGGATCTGTATAAAATGTATGTTTCATATTTTCTATATCTATCCTA
Source organism: Patescibacteria group bacterium (assembly GCA_035281785.1). Taxonomy (GTDB): domain Bacteria; phylum Patescibacteriota; class Microgenomatia; order UBA1400; family UBA12028; genus DATEVM01. Next base: position 3,113 of record DATEVM010000073.1, on the reverse strand, counting down.
TATAACATATTTATAATGATAATTCATTAGCAAAAATATAATATTGGTGAAACCCATCGAAATTCATGTAACTGAATGTTTGTTGCCGTAGATACTATTATTTGTTATTTGGAGCGGGTAAGGGGAATCGGACCCCTCGCTAGTCCTTGGCAAGGACGCATATTACCACTATACGATACCCGCTAGAGTTCGAAAGCTCTCGCATATTCTAGCAAATCAGCATCATTTGTACACCAAGAGAACAAGAATGAGAATAAGGGGCTTTACCCCGTAGCTCTACCCAAATACTCACCGGTTGAGGTATCGATGATAATACTTTCACCAACCTTAATAAACAGTGGAGCATGCACCTCAATGCCCGTTTCAACCGTTACCGGCTTTTTTGGAGCATTGACTGTATCTCCGGCAACGGCTTCTTCGGCTTTTATCACCTTTAAGATTACTTTTTGAGGGAAACGAACGCCGATAACTTTTTCATCAAGAAACACCAAGTACATGGCTTGCTCAGAAATGAGATAACCCGCTTTGTCTTCGAGCAATGAACGAGGAACAGTTACAAGATCAAATGTTCGAGGATCCATAAATACTACATCATCACCATCAAAATAAGAAAACTGCATTTCACGGGCGTTCACATCAAGTTCTTCAACGTTTTCATTTGATTTAAACGTAAACTCAACCGTGTTACCGGTTTTCACACTTTTGAGTTTTGTACGGCAAATAGCAGACCCTTTTCCAGGCGCGTAAAACTCAGCCTTTGTGACTTCGTACGGTTCATTTTTATACAGAATAAAAATACCTTTTTGAAGATTTCCCGCCTTCATTGTTGCCATGCGCAGGATTATACACCAGGTAAAATCGAGTCTACAAGGGGCATGCGGCTTTATGTGTGAGGAAAAAGCTCATCAATGGGGAAAAAAAGAACATCTTGAATGGCTGGGACGTTGGCAAACAACGCAGCAATTCTATCCAATCCCATTGCAATACCGCCCGATGGTGGCATACCAGACTTTAGAGCCTCAATGAAATCAGCATCCATACCGTATTGCGTTTTACCCAACCACTTTCGTTCTTCCAGGTCTGCAAGGCAACGCGCTTCCTGTTCCTTCCAATCCGTAAGCTCCGAAAATGCATTTCCTAGTTCAAAACCTGCAAGAAACACCTCAAATCGCTCTGCAAAACGGGGGTCTGACACTTTCTTTTTTGAAAGCGCTGCCTGGGAAACTGGATAGTCGTATAAAAAAGTTGGCGTATGCACACCAAGATAAGGTTCTATCTCATTAAAAAGGATTTGATTGTATACCTGTTCCCATGTTGTACCCGAAGAAATAGCGTATCCTTTTTCATGAGCTTTTTTCACGAGTCCTTTGTCGGACAATAACGTATCCGTATCAATATCGGCATATTTCTTAAAAGCTTCCGCAACACTGATTCTCTCCCATGGAGTTGCCAAGCTATATTCTTTTCCTTGATAGGGTAGTGTGAATAGTTTGTCGTTCCCACCAAAAACGGCACGATGAATTGACTGAAACAAACCTTCAACGTCGTTCATAACGTCCGTGTAGTCGCCAGGAGTGTGATACCACTCAAGAATCGTGAACTCTGGGTTGTGGCGAGAGCTTCGCCCTTCACCGTTGCGAAAGCTTTTGCAAATCTCAAAACAACTTCCCATTCCCGCTACCAAAAGTTTTTTTAAAGCAAACTCAGGGCTGGAGGGAAGAAATGCTCTATGTGAATCACCCTCGGCAAAAGACAACGTTGTTTCAAAAACTTCCAAAAAAGGCTCCGTGCTTGGTTGTGGAAGTAGTTTTGGTGTTTCAACTTCGTGAAAATTGTTCTCTTTGAGATATGCTCGACAAGAATCTATCACTTTTTCACGGATAAGAAATGGTTGAAGTAGTTCTTTACTCTTTTTGAGACTTTGCCACGTATTCATCATGTGCCAAGCTGAGGAGTCGAACCTCAATGTCGTGTTTTTCAGACACGCGCCGTGACCACCTTGGCTAGCTTGGCAAGGTATCTTTGTGGCCGCTAAGGGACTCGAACCCCTGACCTGCCGGATGTAAACCGGACGCTCTACCAACTGAGCTAAGCGGCCTCGTTCCCCTTCGCGATACCATGTTGTGCCCGGGAGAGGACTTGAACCTCCACGAATTGCTTCACACGCCCCTCAAACGTGCGCGTCTGCCAGTTCCGCCACCCGGGCATGAAAAAAACAGAAAGAACAGAGTGATTATATCGAATCATTCGTTTTATTTCCAGAGAGAGAAGGGAACTCACAAGCGCTATCTGTCTATCCTATAGACCGAAACATCATCGCTTTTACCCAAGAATGTTGTTTTGCCACTCCGAAACGCATCTAACTCCCACGCTGGATTCTGAACTGTTTCCTCAAATGTGTGTGGGGTAAAAATATAAAGATGTTTCACATTTTGGTAGTTAAATATATCCATCGGTACTACTCCAGCAACATCTAAAAAATATCGATATCGGGTTGCCCGCGTGTCCGAGTCTGTAAAGGATGCAACATTAAATGGCTCACGTAAGACCTTCGAATCTTCTGCCGCAATAAAACTGACAGTACGAACTAACGGCATATTCTCGCTCCATGTTGGTTTTCGGTTTATATCGTTGTTGGACAAGAGAAATAGGAAAACAACACCAACAGCCAACATGAAAAGAGGGTTCCGTTTTAAAAGCGGTTCGACAAAAAGATATATCATTCCAATCCACAATGACGAGCTGTGGTATGCATCAAAAGAGGCAGGGAAGAAAGAGATCTGCAGAATAAAAACAATCCACGAAATAGCAAACAATGTCTGGAGGGTTATTTCTTTTTTTCGATAAAACACAACGAGTGTTCTAAAAAGTATGAGTATAAATATGACACTGAGGCACACCGCAATAAACTGAGGGGCTTTAAATACTTCTTGGAATACAGAAGTAAGGTACTGTAGGGGGACTGTAAAAAAAGAAGATATACTTGGTTGGAATAGTTGTTGTCTGCCGCCGTTGATAAAACTTTTTTGAAGAATGTGAAGGAAAAAATGCTCGTGGGTGATATCGAATAATACAAAGGAAAGGTTCGGCAAGATGAAGCTTGCAAGAAAAAT
>DATEVM010000072.1:0-5935 GCA_035281785.1 Patescibacteria group bacterium | reverse complement strand
AGAGGCGGTTTCTTATTTTAGGTCTTACTTTAGAGACAATTATAGGATAGAATTCCCTCTTCCTCACCCTGAGGGCATTTTATGCAAAGAACAGAAGCCTTACTCCGACCATACCAACAACAGTATGAAAACCTTGTCGTTTCAGAAGATGTTCTCTTGGGACGCATTATTAGTCGTGGCCTGAAAACTGCTTGCCCTGAAACATCGAAAGCATTCGATGCTTTATACAAGTACGCACGAATACTGGATGATGCAACGGATCTTGATGGTGACCTATACGAAGTAATTCAAATTCTTAAGAGAGAACGACAAGCGCTGTATTCAACTGGAGATACTGCGCTGTACCGTACGTATGTTGAACCATCACTTCATGTGTTTAACACGAAACAACAGCGTTTAATAAAAAAACATCTGGCGCGTATTGTTACTGGTCTTATGCTTGATGCGGGTATTCGTGCAACAGGAGAACCACTTTCTGAACGCATGTTAATTGTCCGCAACTTCCTTGATTTATGGCCCGAGATCGCCGTAGCATGCATGCTCGTTACGGGAAAAGACCCTACCCCAACAAAAAATACTGTTGGACTGATGAACGCCTGGGGTAATTACGATAACTTGCGGGACTTGCCGGAAGATTTACCACATGGATTAGTGTTGATAAGCAAAGAAGACTTGGCAGCTGATGACATTCAGTTTCAGAGCGGCCAACAAATTCCTGTTCATGCATTACAGCAACACTACTTGAAAAAAAGGAAAGTTGTATCAAAAAACCTCGTGAAGTATGCAAAAGACTTGTTTCGATGGAATGTCCCTTATTGGGTTTCTGTCCCAGGATACATATACTTTACTTCTCGCATTATTAAGCTGATACCAAAACTCGATATAGAACCATTTGTGTACCAACCACCAAAAAGGAAAATAGCCAAGACCGCTTGAAGACCTCAAGAGTTTTCGAGTATAATGCGGCCATTGCCAGGGTAGCTCAGATGGTTAGAGCGCAGCATTCATAACGCTGAGGTTCGGGAGTTCGATCCTCCCCCCTGGCACAGCTAGCGCTACTGTTGTGCGGTCGTATTCACAATATACTGACAGTTCTTCTCATTAAGAATTTCATAGAGGATTTGAATGAGCGCTGCTGGCGCCGAAAAAATAAACCCTATTTCTGGTTGTTCAACCGGGGTTATCACAATCACATTTGCGCCCGGTAAAAACCGTCGTCCCCATTCGAGCACTGCCTCCATAACTTCTTGAGCACTGTCTCGGTCTTTTTTCGAGTTGAAACCAAGTCGAACCTCGTCTAATTGTGAGAGGTTTGCAAGGATTTCCGGGTTTAATAGTGATCTCATGGTGCGAATTATAGCACTGTCAGCCTTTTGTAAGATTCGTTCGGTATTCTGACAATGTTGTGCAACAGAAAGGGGGTGATGCGATGTTTGCGTTTACCTCGAGTATTCCTTGGGGAGAGATCCTCAAAATGCTCGCTGTTGTGGCATATAACATGCTGAGGTATTACCTCACATGATCCAACGGCCCCGGGCTATCTTTTACGGATGGCCAGGGGCCACAATACTATGAATCAAAAACAGGTAACATTCTTCATACTTTCTTCAGAATTGTGCATTAGTATCTCAGCTGGTTGGGTTGCGGCTCTCTTTGTCACGCCTGCATTTTCATCAATCTTTTCGTACAAAGCTATCCGCATCATCGTTACTGACGTTTGTTTTTCTTGTATCTTCTTTTATCTTGCATATATAATTCGATTGAAGGGAGCAACCCATGTTTAATATCGACCAGTTTTATATAAGTGCGATGATTGGGAGTGGTCTCGTTGCTCTAGCCATAGCTCTCGTATCTATTTTTGTCGGACGAGATCAGACTCCTAAAAAACGCAATTAATTCCATGCGAACTTTTCATGAACCAAAAAGCCCCGGGTTTCCCCAGGGCTTTATTTTTCGTCATAAAGCGAGTGGACGATTTCGAGAAACATTCAGGGTGTAGGGTCCCCTGCTGTTTCGAGAAATCGTGCCACGAGCACTACATATCCATACCCATACCACCCATGCCGCCTGCTCCTGCGGCAGCCTTCTTCTCTTCCTTTATATCTGTGATAAGACAGCGCGTGGTTAGGATCATACCAGCAACACTTGCTGCGTTCTTCAACGCGTGTTTTGCGACTTTGGCGGGATCAATAACACCCATCTTCAGCATGTCACCAAACTCAAGCGTAAGAGCATTAAAACCATAAGTCGGCGACACTTCTGCCAAAACCTGGTACAAAACTTTTCCACCATCGGCACCTGAGTTCTCTGCAAGTTTACGAAGCGGCATTGCCAACGCATCACGAACAATCTTGATGCCTGACATAATATCCTCGTCCTTACTCTTCATGGCATCGAGTACCTTGGATGCGCGCAAATATGTTACGCCACCGCCTGGGATAACACCTTCTTCGATTGCAGCTTTTGTTGCTTCCTTAGCATCTTTCACGCGCTCTTGAAGTTCTTTCAGTTCAACCTCTGTTGCAGCCCCAACCTTAATAACCGCTACACCGCCAGAGAGTTTTGCCAAACGCTCTTGGAGTTTTTCTTTATCGAAATCAGACGTTGTAAGATCAAGTTCCTTGCGGATCTGCGCAACTCGGCCGTCGATATCTGCTTTCTTCCCTTTACCACCTATAATTGTCGTAGCATCTTTGGTTGAACGAACGCTGTTGGCGTGACCACAATCGTCCGGGGTAACGCTTTCCAGCTTGCGACCAGTGTCGGATGAGATGAATGATCCGCCAGTCAAAACAGCGATATCCTCAAGCATTGCTTTGCGACGATCACCAAATCCCGGAGCTTTTACCGCTAACACGTTAAACACGCCGCGAAGTTTATTCACCACGAGCGTAGAAAGAGCTTCACCATCTACATCGTCCGCAATAATCACAAGGTTCTTGGACAACTTCATCAGTTTTTCCAAGAACGGAAGCATATCTTGAATAGAGCTTATTTTCTGATCAGTAATCAAGATATATGGATCCTCCATAGCGGCTTCCATGTTATCTGTGTTGGTAACGAAATACGCAGAGATGTATCCTTTGTCAAAAGCCATACCTTCTGTATGTTCGATCTCGATATCCATCGAACGACCCTCTTCGACTTCCACAACGCCATCCTTACCGACAAGTTTGAGCGCTTCTGCGATTTTTTCACCGATCACTTCGTTCTGTGCAGAGATCGTTGCAACCTTCACCCAATCTGCCTGCTTCACGGGTTTTGCGAGCGCTCCTATTTCGGTCACAACCGAGGTAACTGCCATGTCGATGCCTTTTTTCACCATCATTGGGTTTGCCCCTGCAGCAATGTTTTTCATCCCCATTGCAGTAATTTGGTGTGCAAGGAGGGTCGCTGTGGTTGTTCCATCTCCAGCCACGTCGTTTGTTTTGGACGCCGCTTCTTTGACAAGTTGCGCGCCCATGTTTTCAAACGCATCTTCTAAATTGACCTCTTTTGCAACGCTGACGCCGTCGTGAAGTACGTTTGGAGCACCCCAAGAACGATCAATCGCTACATTGCCGCCGCGTGGACCTAATGTGGTCGTCACTGCTTGCGCAAGTTTTGCGATACCTGCAAGCATTTTTTGCTGAGCATCATCGTTAAAAATCATTTGTTTTGCATTTGCCATATATCCTCCTATTTCACCACTGCCAAGATATCCTCAAATTTGAGGAATTGATATTCTATGTTTTCGATTTTTACTTCATTTCCACCCCACTTTTTATAGATCACCGTATCGCCTGCTTTGCAGGGGGACTTTATTGTTGCGCCCTGCTCCGTAACCCAGTCAACACCAACAGACAATACTGTTCCATATTGAGGTTTTTCGTCGTGAGAATCCGGAAGATAAATGCCGCTTGTTGTCTGTGTCTGCTTAGACGCAGGCTCTACAAGCACATATCCCGGCATTGGTTGAAGATTTTTAACACGTATTGTTGCCATACTCCTCCTTTAACTTTCATGACTGGAATTATTTTCTCAATCAAGCGTCCGCAATTTTAGCAGAAAAATACCAAAAGTGCTAAATGAAGTCAAGTACCTCTATCAGGCAGGCACTCAGGATACAGTATGCGTTTCCGTAGTACAATGTGAAGATCGGGAGGAGTAACCATGTCCCATAAGCCTGTTGTAGCCGTATTATTCGGCAGTAGAAGTGTTGAGCACGAAGTTTCAGTTGTCACAGCGCTACAAATTATCGCCGCCATTGATTCAAATCGGTTTGATGTTCTTCCTGTGTACATCGATAAACAGGGGCGATGGCTCACTGGTAAAGACTTTGACAAGGTTGAAACGTTCAAGATGCTTTCGCTGCACCCGAAGCAGGCTGCCACATCAATGTCACCAGTTGCAGTTCCGCATAAACCACTTCTCCAACCCGAAAAACAAGGATTGTTTGGTAATAAAGAAACACCCCACATCGACATCGTGTTCCCAGCCGTACATGGAACGAATGGTGAAGACGGAACTCTGCAGGGTTTACTAGAACTTGCCGACATACCGTATGTTGGCTGTGGCGTTACTGCTAGTGCGGTTGGTATGGATAAAGTTATTCAGAAAGCTGTCTATGTACAAGCCGGGCTAAACGTTGTGAAGTATGCCTGGTTCTTCCGTGATGAGTACCATCAAAATCCAGACGCTGTTATTACAAAGATCGAGAAGTCTTTACCCTACCCCGTTATTGTGAAGCCCGCAGATCTCGGTTCCAGTGTTGGTATTACGCTTGCAAAAAATCGATCTGAGTTAATTGAAGGTATAGAACTTGCAAAAGAATTCGACAGAAAGTTGTTGATTGAACAAGCGCTTACCGACATGATAGAGATTAACTGCTCGGTGTTGGGATGGAAGACGCTGGAAACATCGGTGTGCGAGCAACCAGTAAAAAACGAGTCCTTCCTTACGTACGAAGATAAATACATGCGCGGAGGGAAAGGAACCAAAGGATCTAGCGGCGCAAAATCATCCAACGCAAAGGGTATGGCGAGTTTGGATCGACTCATTCCGGCGCCTATTTCTGATGCGTTATCAAAAAAAATTCAGGAAATAGCAAAAACGGCTTTCCACGCAATTGATGGTTCTGGTATTGCGCGCATAGACTTTATGGTAACGACAACCAAGGGGAAAATCACCTCTGCATCCAAAGTATATATCAACGAGATCAACACCATGCCGGGTTCGCTATCGTTCTACCTATGGGAAGCAACGGGCGTTTCGTTTACAGAGCTAACAAATAAACTTATCGACATTGCTCTTGAGAGACATCAGGATAAAAAGGCAACAATCTGGAGCATTGATTCATCATTACTACAACTTCAAGGTGGCGGGGGGAAGGGGAAAATCTAGGCCCGCCCTAGATCCACTATTCTCCTTGATCTACAGGCATTTTCAGGATACAATCGCGCTCATATGATACGAATACTTTTTTCGTCCTTTCTTGCATTTTTTATCTTCACATCCTTCGCTCTTCTTGTTCCACAACAAACATTTGCAGCCCTTCAGTATGGCGGTGGCGAATACACAAACATTTGTGGCACAAGTTTCTCGGCTACAGCAGATACATGTAACCGTGGCTGCGATACATCAACGGGCTCGTGTTCTGCTGGCGGAGACTTTGTTGTGAAGTTCACTTGTGATGGTCGAAGTAACGAATGCACAAGCAATGAAACATCTTTCACAAACTATCAATCGCTTTCCACATCTTGTGGCAAAACAGTGCAGATTGATGTGTTTAATAAGAACTGTCGATCGAGCTCCGGACAGTGGCTTTGTGGCCAGGGCGATCTACAAGATTACTTAGTGTGGTACTCGGGTGACTGTTCTACTCCAACGCCTACACCAACCCCCAATCCTACACCCACCCCTACTCCAACTCCTACTCCGACGCCATCCCCTTCAC
>DATEVM010000071.1:0-3805 GCA_035281785.1 Patescibacteria group bacterium | reverse complement strand
CAAATCTTCAGGAAGCTGTAAAGGCATATCTCAAACAAGAAAAGACAATTTTTTCGATGCTGACGGATGCAAGGAAACTCACCGATCAAGCAGTAAAAGACAAGTCTCTAGATTCAGCGGAGAAAGCAGCATCTAAAATTCAGGCGCTCCTTCCAAAAATTCAGGTGCTTGTTGAGAGTAATCCTCAACTGAAGTCTAACGAAACAATCGGTCAGTTTATGGAAGAACTGCGAGATACTGCGGATAAACTTATGTATAGCCGTCGGGGAGTTATTGATATTGTTCAAGATTACAACGCAAAACTCGTTACATTTCCAAGCAATCTTGTAGCAAATGCGTTTGGATTCAAACCGGAAAAAGGGCTTGAAACGCCATTTATAGGTTCTCATCTCAAGGTCACAGAACATGAGATGGAGGATGTGAAGGTTTCTCTCTAACGGAGAATGATGGTCAACATCTACGAAAACGTCGATCACAACAAACGCATGAGTGCGCTGGTGGTAGCGCTTTTTGTGGTGTTCGTTGTTGGAACGGTATATGTATTTTCTCGAGCACTAGGGTATGGTTTAGACGTTGTGGGTATAGCGCTCATTTTTTCAGGTATTAGCAGTTATATAAGCTACTACTACTCGGACAAGATTATTTTAGGTTTAAGTGGTGCGCGAGAGGCAAGCAGAAAACAGGATTTTCATTTTTACACTGTTGTAGAAAATCTTGCACTGGCAGCCCGCATGCCAAAGCCAAAGCTCTACGTTATTGACGACACGGCTATGAATGCATTTGCAACAGGTCGCGACCCTGAACATGCAGTCGTGTGTGCAACAACTGGATTACTTCAAAAACTCAATAGAACCGAGTTAGAAGGGGTTTTTGCACACGAGCTTTCTCACATTCGTAATTACGATATTCGTCTCATGTCAATTGTTACAGTACTTGTTGGTGTTATTGCACTTTTAGCAGACTGGTTTTTTCGAGCTGCATATTGGGGAAGACGGGGTCGAGACAGCAATCGTGAAAATTCACAGCTCCAAGCATTATTCTTTGTTGTTGGGCTGTTACTTGCGATGCTTTCGCCAATCATTGCTCAACTTATCCAGTTGGCCGTTTCTCGCAGAAGAGAGTTTCTTGCAGATGCGTCAGGAGTCGCATTGACAAAATATCCCGATGGCCTGGTTTCTGCATTAAAAAAACTCCAACATGACAAAGAACCGTTGGAGGCTGCAAATAAAGCAACGGCTCATTTATATATTGTGAATCCACTTCGCAATAACAAAGATGCTCGTCACTGGTTTGCCGGTCTTTTTAATACGCATCCCCCCGTTGAGGATCGTATTCAAGCACTGCAAAGCATGTAGCTGTCTCGAGAATGAATCCTTCAATATTTTTATATTGACTCCAAAACGAAATGGCGTATAGTAACGTTCATCTTTCATTGCCTGCCAGGAGGCGATATGTCGACAGCTATTGGTGAAGGTGTGTACTATACAGAGCAAGTTCATCCAGGGTTCCAAAGTGACGTTTTTTATCCATCTCTCCAAATGTTAATGCGGGGGCAAATTCTTTCGCAATACGCACAACAAGTTGCACCAAACTTAGATGGACGCGGTCGACGCCATATTGATACGACTATAGAAAAAATTCGCGCAATTATCCCACTTCTTCGCCAGGAAACGGGGGACATGGAAACTGCAATGTACAGACTCCTTACCGATTACGACGATCACTTACGTTCGATGCTTTCGGAGGCAGGGTATGCAAAAGCAGCACCATACATGCGTAAACATGCATTTCAGCCAATAGAGGGGCATGAGTACGAACATGAAACGCGTTATGCGTCTGATGGTACTCCCATTGACATGGCAATAGATGTAACTCCGAGTGAAATCGAGAAACGGGAGAAAAAACAGAGAAAAAAGCACGAGGATCAAGACTGGACCATATCATGTATCACTGCTGCGTATGCTCGGTTTCTATTGGATCAACTCATCGACGGATCACATTGGGCGCTTACACGCATCTATGCAAGTCCAGATGACTATCCACAGGTGAAGAGTAAACCTCGATCATTTCCCCACAGCCTTCTTTCCATCCTAGCTTTCGGGGCATCTCATCAATTTTGCGTATTTGAACCACTCGATTACATTCCAGGGTCAATACAGTTTGAAAAGGGTGGCGTATTTAAAAAGACCTGGGAAACACCGTAGTCACTTTACTTTTGTGTTTATCTCCGTCTGATACAGATGATACAATTGTGCAGACATGGCCGATATGAACTCACAAACCGTTCACCATATTGCAACACTTGCAAACATTCCTGTCACAGACCAGGAAGAGCGCTCACTCGCCGACGGTTTTGTCACAACATTACAAGTTGTTGATAAACTAAAAACGCTGGATATATCACATACTGAACCAACTCATCAGGTAAACAATCTTGTAAATGTTTTTCGTGACGATGTGGTTGATGAATCACGTATGTTCTCACAGGCTCAAGCGCTCGCCAATGCCGCACAGTCACACGACGGATTCGTCGTTGTAAAACAGATTTTGGAGCAGGAATGAATGTAGACGGATTACAAACACTCACCCTAAAAGAAGCAATCGATAAGCTTGAAAAAAAAGAGATATCACTGCAGGAGCTATATAAAGATATTGATGTCGTTGTGAGAAAGAAAAACACCGACCTCAATGTATATCTCACATTTAATAAGAAGGCGGAGCATGACGCCGAGGCTTCGTTCAACAAACCACTCCGTGGTGTCCCGATCGCAGTAAAAGATAATTTTCTTACTGCTGACTTGCGAACAACAGCATCATCAAAGGTATTAGACACCTTCATCCCTCCGTACGAGTCAACAGTCACAGCGAAACTCAAGAATGCGGGTGGTGTTGTGTATGGCAAAACAAACATGGATGCCTGGGCTCACGGCTCCAGCACAGAAACATCTGACTACGGATCAACAAAAAACCCCAATAACACCGAGTATTTACCCGGAGGGTCGTCGGGTGGTAGTGCTGCTGCAGTCGCCGCCGACATGTGTATTGCGGCTATTGGATCAGAAACGGCTGGATCTATTCGTCAACCCGCAGCATGGTGTGGAGTAGTTGGTTTAAAACCAACCTACGGGCGGGTGAGCAGGGCCGGGGTGGTAGCTATGGGTTCTTCTTTAGATTCTCCTGGTCCTATGGGGAAAACGGTGGAAGATTGCGCAATTCTTTTAAGCCACATTGCCGGAAAAGATCAATATGATGCAACAACCTCTCCACTTCCTGTTCCGGACTACGTAACATCGTTAAAGAATGGAGTTCAGGGGCTGCGAGTTGGGATTGTATATCTTGATCATCCTAAAATAAAAAATACTGTAGGTGCAGAAGCAGTAACTCGAGCGGGTGAGCTTTTTGAAAAACTTGGTGCGCATGTCGATCTCATTTCACTCTCTGATTCTATACGCGATAACACTATTCTTAACCCAGATTATGCCGTAGGTATGTATACCGTTGTACAGAGAAGCGAGGTTAGTAGTAACTTATCTCGATATGACGGTATTCGATATGGAAATTCACGGGCATCATTCGGAGCAGAAGCAAAACGACGTATCATGCTAGGCACTTTTACCCTTTCAAAGGGGTATGCAGAAAAATACTACACGATGGCACAAAAAGTTCGGAGCCTGTATGTTCAAAATTACATGCAACTGTTTAAAATGTATGACATCCTTATTTCTTTACCATCTCCTGGATTTGCGTTAAAACACGGTGCAACAAAGGACAACCCACTTTTTGGAGAACTTGAAGACATATTGGT
>DATEVM010000070.1:0-4683 GCA_035281785.1 Patescibacteria group bacterium | reverse complement strand
CAAATCTTCCCACCAAAACCTTCAATGATGCGCTTTGCAATAAACAAGCTTAATCCGCTTCCTGCGTTCTTTTTATCAATAGAGTTACTTGCACGGAACAGCTTGTCGAAAATCTTTTCTTTATCCTTATCCGGAATGCCGATCCCGGAGTCTTTTATCTCAAAATATTGCATCTTTTCTTTTTGCACAATAGAAATAGAAACTGTTCCTCCATCAGCCGTGTAATCCACTGCGTTATCAACAAGGAAGTGTACCACCGTCTCAATCGCTTCTTTCTTTGGATGAATCATTGTTATTCCAGAATTTGGCGCAATCGTTACAGTTATTTTCTTCTTCTCTATTTCCTCAGCTCTTGCTTTCACAATCTCCTGTGTTACGTCATACAACGAGTAGCCATCTTTTTCGAAGACGAAATAATCGGGCTTAATGTGAGCAGCTGTTATTAAGTTATTGACGATAGATATAAGCGTATTTGTGTTCGAGAGAATTGACTGAAGAAGTGTATTTTGTTTCTCGTTTATTTTTCCGATACTTTCATCATTCAATGCCTCAACGGACCATTTAATGGCGGTTGCTGGAGTCCGCAATTGATGTGAGGACATGCGAATAAACTCATCCTTGAGTGAGGAGTACTCACGCTCTTTGAGAATATCTTCCTGAAGCTGCTTATCTTGCTCAATAATGGTCCTCGATGCTCTCTGTACTATGAGAAAGAGGAGGACAAAAAGTATTAGAAAGATCAATGCGATTGATACCACTAAAAATATTTGACTAAGCAAAATATCGTTGTTCAACAAATCAAGGTTGTAGTACGTTTCCACGATACCGACAACGGTTGAGTTTCCAAAATAGATAGGGGTATATATCTCTAGGAGTTGCTTGTACTGTTTCTCGTAGATGTTTTCTTTTTTATCCGGCTTTGCAATCTCCGCCACAATGTTTCCCTCTAGAATCTCCTGTAATTCCTCTGGCTCTTCGGCAAACAAATACTGACCTATAAGGTCTTTTTGGTCTGAGTAGAGAACAATACCTTTTGTGTTATAAATTTTTATTCTGACAATCTCCGGAGTGAGAATTTCGTCTTGGTATGCCTTAAATCTAGTCGTGGTTGGAGAAGTCGGTGAAAAATCGGTCGATTGAAAGTCAGCGAGCGTTAGATGTTGTTGCACTTGTTTCCGGGCAAAATCGACGACGTTTCTTTTTTGCTCGTCAAGGTATGTCTGCTTAATCTGCATGGAAACAATAACGCTGAGTATTACACTTGTGGCAACAAACAAAGAAACAATCGAGATAAGGACTTTTTGAACCAATGTTAACTTCATATGCAGGCTGTTATATACTATAAAATTTTCAAATCGACATGTAAATCGTGAGAAACATTTTTGTTATGAGAACCGTGCGTGGCAACTCTTACGTCTAAATGGATTAGAAGGGTTTTGCATAATCGTTTTATGTCCACCAACCATACTTTACGAATGATGGTAGATAGAAAAGGGGATAAGCAGAAAAACCTTCCTTGAATTTTGTAAACCCTTTCCAGTGGTTATAGATTTTAGGAAATCGTGCGTCAAAAATCCCGCCAAAGTCGAAAATATCATTTCCTCGTTTTTTACTTGTTTTCATTGCGACCCAGGTTAATAGAGTTGGTGCAAACTCCTCATTTCCTTTAGGCGTGGAGTACGCACAAAAGTAGACTGCTGTTTTATTCCACTCGAGAATCAGAAGTGAGGCGACAACGTTTGATCCAATTTCTGCGAAAAGGCAAAAGCCTTGGTTTTTAAACGAAGAAACAATTCCTTGTAAAAAAGGTTTGTCGTATCCGTAGACGTTTTTCCTTTTATTCCAAGCTGTTCTAAGCTTGAAAAGCGTTTCAAGATCTTTTTTCGAAAATGTTTCTAGAGGCGCGACCCGTATTCGTATATGCTTTTTCCGCTCGGCAAGTCCAATGTTGTACCGTGTTTTTTGTTTCATGCGCTCTAGCAGCTGTTTTTCTGTGAGACCGAGATCAATCAATGATGTCGCACTGTGTGCAAGAGGAGCTGTCTTCCTGGAAAAACCAGCAATGTTGGAACAAGCAAGCGCTGGCTCTAGATAGAACATGATTGTTCTTTGTTGCTTCCGTATTTTTTTTAGGAACTCTACATCAGCAATAGATGGTCGTTGCATCTTTGCAATAGCAACTGGTCCAAGTTTCTTCACAAATATCTGTGATGGAGATGTGCCAACCGTTTTCCACCCAATCGACTCCATTGCTTTTGCATACATGGGTGACTGGTGGAGATCTACCCGTGACGCAAAACGTTCAAATAAGGTCTTTTTTTGCCCGAACATAGCGGTATTATAAGCTCTTATGCGATATAATCACGGCATGCTTAATCCAGATCGTGTAAAAAAAGATTTTCCCATTCTCTCCCGCGTTATTCACGAGAATAAACGGTTAGTCTATTTAGATTCAGCGGCAACGAGCCAAAAACCGATGGCTGTTTTGACTGCAATTCAAGATTACTATCTTCACCATACGGCGAACGTGCATCGTGGCATTCATGTGCTTGGAGATGAAAGTACAAAGATGTTTTATGCAGCACGCGCAAACATCGCAGCATTTTTTGGCGCAGACGCGGACGAACTTATTCTCATGCGCAACACAACCGAGGCTCTGAACGGCTTCATCTATATGTGGGCGGAACGGCACGTTGGAAAAGGCGATGTCGTTGTTTCATCGGGCATGGAGCATCACAGCAACTTTGTGCCTTGGCAACTACTTGCCAAGCGAAAAGGCTGCACATTTGAAGTCATTCCTGTTACCGAAACAGGAGAGTTGGACTTGAAGTACCTTCAGAAGTTACTTGATGGTGGCAAGGTGAAAGTTGTTGCGTTCGTGCATGTATCAAACGCAACCGGTACGAATAATCCAGTTGAGAACATCGTAAAGATGGCAAAAAAAGCGGGAGTCATAACGGTTGTTGATGGCGCACAGAGTGCGCCGCATATGCCAATCAACTTCCATGCACTGGGATGCGATGTATATGCATTTTCCGGACATAAAATGGTTGGTCCAATGGGAATTGGCGGACTGATTGTGCGAAAAGAGCTGCTCAAAGATATGGAACCGTTTTTATTTGGCGGTGGCATGATTAACGAGGTCTCTCTTGAAGAAACAACGTTTGCTGATGTTCCGGATAAGTTTATTGCAGGAACTCCGGATGTTGCCAGTGCGGTTGGTTTGGCGGCAGCGTGTGATTACTTAACATCGCTCGATATGAAGCATGTTTTTGCACATGATGCGATGCTAGTGAAATATGCGCTCGAAAAATTACAGAACGTTGAACACGTTACTGTCATCGGCCCAACAGATGCGTCCAAACGATGTGGAAGTGTTGCCTTTGTCTACAACAGTGTGCACGCGCATGATGTTGCGCAAATTCTTGATAGCGAAGGAATCGCGGTTCGTTCCGGTCATCACTGTACAATGCCACTTCATAAACGGTTTGGATGGGCCGCTACCACGCGCGCAAGCTTCAACGTATATACAACAAAGGAAGATATCGATGCGTTAGTGCTGGCACTTCAAAAGGTGAAAGAGGTATTTAAAAAGTAAGGATGCCTTGGAGAAATAGATATGTCCGATCTTTATCAGGAAGTTATCCTTGATCACGCGCAACATCCGCACAACTTTGGTTCATTGGAGCATCCAACGCATACTATTAAAGATGCGAACGCGAGCTGCGGCGACATGGTTGAGATGTATCTTGTGGTAAAAAACGGGAAAATTACTGATGTAAAGTGGCGTGGTATCGGTTGCGCGATCAGTACTGCAAGCGCCAGCATGGTTTCGGATCTCATTAAAGGAAAAAGCATCGCTTCGGCAAAAGCTCTCACAAAAGAAAAACTCATGAAAGAGATGGGATTGGATGAGATCTTGCCGACACGCGAAAAATGTCTCGTTCTTCCACTGCGGGTGCTACAACACCTTCCTTGAGGTACAATACGCTCGCATATGCAAATACTTGATCTTCAAAGGACTTCTGAGTCAGATGCTGTTTGCACTGCCGTTGCAGTGTTGCAGTCTGGAGGCCTCGTTGTGTATCCAACCGAAACAACGTATGGCATTGGTGCAGATGTGACAAATCAATCTGCGATAGACGCACTTCTCGCATATAAAACAAAGCGTGACGGAAAACCGTTGTCGGTTATGGTGCAGGACCAGCGCATGGCCGAGAGATACGTCGTTCTCAATGAATCAGCGAAGAAGGTGTATCGGCAATTTTTACCAGGACCGGTAACGGTTGTTTCAACGGCAAAAGAGTTGTTGGCAAAAGGAGTGGTTTCTGCCATGAATACGGTTGGGATTCGCATATCGTCATACCCGCTCGTGACAGCAATTGTTGCGGCTTTTGGGAAACCGATTACCGCAACTGGTGCGAATGCTTCGTATAAAAAACGGCCATACTCTGTTCAAGATATTCTCGATCATCTTACCGAAAAACAAAAAGGTATGATCGATTTGATTATTGATGCGGGAGAGCTTCCACATAACGAGCCGTCCACCGTGATCGACACGACGTTGGACAACATTGAAGTGTTGAGACAGGGAACGATTTCGTTTGCTGATAAAACAACATATGAAACGCATTCTGATAAAGAAACACAAGAGCTTGGAAAAAAACTTGTCTCAAAGTACAA
>DATEVM010000069.1:0-3865 GCA_035281785.1 Patescibacteria group bacterium | reverse complement strand
GCACAAAAAGTGTGTTGTGTTCTGGATCAAGACCCACAGCAAGATAGTCAATAATAATATCTCGCACCGACTGTTTTAGTGTTCCTTTGTTGTACGGCGTGGTAAGCGTGTGTAAATCCACGACCATAAAATACGTGTCATATTCTCCTGTTGCTGAAAGCTCTAGCATGCCTTTCACTGCACCGAGATAGTTGCCGAGATGAAGACGGCCGGTTGCTCTGATTCCTGATAGTACCCGTTTTTTCATAAATTCTCCTTAAGTATTGTTATTGTAATGCTTTCGCGGGCGGCGAGGAATACACCGCCCACGATTACTAGTCCCAACTTCATTCCTTCGGTTGTTCAACAACTCTTGCCTTTAATCCATATCCTCCGTGATATGGGCGGTTTCCGGCAAGAACGGGAATGAATGTTTCATCCCCATCCTGATACTCCTGGAAGTTCACGTAGTTCCCTGGTTTGAGCATTCTATCGTAAACCTCATAAAGAATTACAGGGTGTTCATCCCCGCAGACATTTTCTGTGTATTTAATCGTCCTCTGAACAGCATTTACGTCACCATGGTTTCCGACTTCTATCGAAACACCATCCCTGTGGTTAATAAGTGCATGCCCGGCTTTCACGTTGTATTTCATATAGACAACATGACGGACACCAAGTGTTCGAGCTAAGGACAACATTGCCAAACTGACAATGATTGCAAACGGCTGTGTTTCAACGGGAGCAGAATGAAAGTCGATGACTTTTGAGTCTGGCGGAATTATTTCAAGTAATTCCTTTGCCCTCTTCGCCTCGTAGGTCTCATGGTCAACCCCGAAAGCAGCATTCAAATCCTCCTCCAAGAATCGAATACCTGCCAACACTCCCGCTTCATTTGCAAGAACAAACGGAATACCTTGCTGTGTAAGAGCAACGATCGGCATGAGTTCGTTTCCGTGAACACCTGCAACAAAGACGATTTTTTGTTTCTTCTGCTCTTCACTATTGTTTTCCATATAAAATGGACCGCAAAAGTTGTGGCCTTCTCCATCAATTTGACGTCTCATACTTCCTCCTTTCCACCATTTACATACCTGACCCGATGTTCCTCTTTGCATTCAGTGCAACAAGTTACAAGCTCACCATCAGCTGCGTAAGGAAATGACATCATCGTAAAATGCTCCTGCGGCGGCAATGCATATTTCCTTGTATCTTTGATCATCTCAATATCCTCCGAACGAGAACATCCGGGCTTGTGCGGATGATTACTAACTCGCTGTTTCCTTTCGCGTTCTGCAATCTGTTTTTTCATTGCTGAAATTCTTTCTCCTGCAGCTTTCGTCAATTTTTCTAAATACATATTTCTCCTAAAATTACTAATTATTAATTCCACGCACCACACAATTCAGGATCGCCAAAGCATATTCCCGCGGGTACGAATCATGTAATTTTTTATGTTGTTTTTCATATTTTCCCCAAACAAAAAGCCCTCGCAAATCACCGAACGACAATGCGTCGCTCAGAAATCTGCAAGGGCTCTCTAGCTTCGAGAACTGTGCCACCTTGCTATATCGTCTTATTACAAAAAAGTCCCTTGTGGGGACGTCATAGTAACAAGAAAATCTTGTTCGTGACGTGCTCCGTTTCCGACACACGTTGCTGACTTAACGGTTTCGCCTCCGGCCCGCATCTAGCGAGCTGCTCCCCGGTTCCATCCTTCCGGATCACTGCATTTGGTTCACTTGTGCCTGGTACTATACCACAGTATGTCAATAAAGAACATCATGCTATACCAGTAATCGGCGAATATTATCAAATTATCAGTAGTCCTTTTCCCAATCTTTTCCATGCAGTAGGCCTAGTGCAAGTTTGATCACTGCGGCGTACGCAGAAGCCCTATCTAACTTTCCTTTTGTTACAGTTCCCACCATTCCTAGACTTTTCTTGGTGTCTTTTTGTTTTGTGATTTCATCCAGCACTTGACCCATCTCTTTGCCCGATGTAATCGCGTCTGCAATTCGTTTTGGGAGATAAAAACGAACGCCATTTGCGAACCAATGTTCTTTTGATCCCCGCTCCACCACACATACCCAAACCGTGTTTTGCAGACCATTCTTTGTAGGATGAACGCCGCCCTCAATACCGATACCAACTTGCGCCACTTTTATTGATTGAAGTGCCCGCTCTGCGCGCAGTCGAGCGCCTTTTCGTGTTTCCGAATCTGTTCGTGGTTGTGATGAAACTCCACTAGAAACATTAATGCCCAACACTTCAACTTCACCAAATAGTTCCTTCGCCGTCATCTCAACAGCCTTTACCTTGATCTGGTTCTCTGTTCCTACTACTATAACCATGCAACGTCATCTCCAATACGTGCTACCGGATTTCTGTCCAGTAGATCAACCTGTTTGACAACCTCACCACGCTTCATCATAAATGATGCTGCAACTGCAATCATGGCAGCGTTGTCCATACAGAGTTTTGCATTCTTCGGGTAGGAAAAAATGACGTTGTTCTTCTTACATAACATTCGTAGTCGTTTTCTTAGCAAGAGATTTGCAGAAACACCACCACCCAGTAACAGTGTACGGACTGGATAAAGCTTTATCGCGCGTTCTGTGCGTTCCAACATATGTTGAATCGCGATGTGTTGGAATGATGCGGCTAGGTCTTCAATATTCTTTTTTGTAAGTATTGTTTTTCCATCGTCTGTTATCTTTTTAATCTCGCGCTGTACCGCCGCTTTTATTCCTGAGTAGCTAAAGTTCAAATCTTTAATGTGGTGAAGCGGAACCGGGAATGCAAAAGCAGTATTGTTGCCATGTTCTGCCATTTTTGCCAATAGTGCGCCACCAGGATATCCGAGACCCAGCATACGAGCTACTTTATCAAACGCTTCACCTGCTGCATCGTCGAGTTTTTCTCCTATCACCTCAAAGCGTCCATGCTCAAGCATCAGTACTAACTCCGTGTGACCTCCGGAAGCTAAGAGTGCAAGCGCGGGAAATATAATTTCTGGCGAAGAAGTTTTTTCCGTAGACGCAAGATTGGCGTATATATGACCGATCATGTGGTTCACCGCCAATAATGGTTTTTTATTTTCCGCGGCAAGCTGTTTTGCTTTTTCAACACCAACCTCCAGTGCAATCGCAAGACCGGGACCATACGTCACAGCAACACCATCAATATCATTTATTGTCACTTTCGCCTTTTGAAGTGCCGCCTTGATAGCCGGATCGATGTTTTCCTGATGCCTACGTTTTGCCAATATCGGAACGACACCGCCCCATTGTTTGTGGAGATCTGTTTGTGAAGAAATCACATTAGACAGAATAGTAGTTCCGTCTGCAACTGCAACCGAAGTGTCGTCGCACGATGTATCAATCGCTAAGATTTTCATAAAACCTCATCCGAAATTGTTACGATTCGATCGTTCTCTGTCTTTCCGTATTCAAATTTTACCCATACGAGTTTTGCTTCGTCTTCAAATCGTCTCAAAGCAGCCGTTACTCGGTCGGCCCACTCAACAGCAATCACATCGCGTTTATGAATCATGTTTGGAAAACCAACGTCAATAAACTCGTGTTCATCAAACATACGCCATGTATCAATGTGGATAAACTCTGATGTTTTTCCCTCGGCTTCAAATGGATAATTAATCGACAACGTAAATGTTGGCGAGACAACTGTTTTTTGAATACCTAGTCCCTCCGCAATTCCTTTACAAAACTGCGTCTTTCCTGCCCCCATCTCGCCTACTAAACAAAACACAACCGATGTATATGTGAGCAAGTTTTTGTACTTTGAGACAAGTTTTTTTCCAAGCACCTGCGTTTCTTTTTCAGAATGAGTTTCATATGTTATTTTATCAGCAAACGAAATCGTT
>DATEVM010000068.1:0-7589 GCA_035281785.1 Patescibacteria group bacterium | reverse complement strand
TCGAACACGCCTTCTGCTACCCGCATCCCAAACGTCTGGTCCAAGTCAGCTAGAAGTTTATAGAATAACAACTGTCTCTTATAGTCTCCTGTGCTTGTTGCCGTTTTCCCTTCTATATCATTCTTTGATCTCGGCTGTCCGGTTTTATAATCTATAACTGCAACTGTTTTCTTCTTTGGGTCCATCCATTGAATTTTATCGATGCGACCGCCAATACGAATGTCGTCTAGATAAATATGCGATCCACCGTATCCAAAGAACTTTTCTAAAAACAATTGTTTTTTCATCTCATCTTTATACTGGTCGTAATATATCGACAACACTTTTCTTCCCTGGTTTAAACGCGCCTCCTCCTGCTGAACACTCATGACCTCTTTCCGAAGCGCCTCCTCGAACCATCCAATCACCTTTTCTTTTTCTGGAACAACGTCGTACTGCATGATCCATCGGAATAACAGCTCAAGAGCCCTGTGTATCGCCGTACCAAAAGAAAGATAGTCTTGTTTCGCTCTCGGTACTTTTACGAGCGAGTTCAGCTTAAATTTATACGGACATTCAAGAAAAGTGTTCAGAGCCGTTGGCGTAAGAACAAAGTCTCGAAGTAAACCTTGAATCCACTCTTGTTCATCTATGGTTGGTTCAGGGTGTGTGGGTTGCTGTAGTAGTCGACGAAGTAGTGATTCAGATTTTTTTTCAAACTCATCAGAGTCGAATTGCTCCTGATATTTTTTAGGTAGCTCTT
This sequence comes from Patescibacteria group bacterium, assembly GCA_035281785.1. Taxonomy (GTDB): domain Bacteria; phylum Patescibacteriota; class Microgenomatia; order UBA1400; family UBA12028; genus DATEVM01. The sequence goes on along the minus strand of DATEVM010000068.1, from coordinate 6,847 downwards.
CAATAAACATTGAATGCATGTGCTGTCTGCTGCGATTTCCGCTGATCGCAGTTTTTGCATAGGTAACCGTTACTGTCTGTTTTGCACGAGTTAACGATACGTAAAACAGTCGACGCTCGTCTTCGTTTTGCTCTTTTTCTTCAACGCGCACTTGTTTTAATAAACCTTCGGGCAAGGGAATAAGATTGCGAACGCGAACATTTCCCCATTTTCCGTCAACCGCTCGGGCAATAAACACGTGTTGCCACTCCAAACCCTTTGCACTATGAGCGGTTGTTAGCTTAACCGCATCCACATGCACATTCATGTCTTCTTCCCGAACCGCTATGCCATGCTCACGCATGCGCTCAACGCTCTCTAAGAAGTCTGCAAGCTTTAGGTTGTGATTTCCCGCTGCCATTAACTTTACCTCACGAAACAACGACTGCAGACGGTTCATGTGTTCCATAGATACAGGACTCTCCAATACATACTGGAGGAGTCCGCTTTCGTTCAATACTTTTTCAAACCACTGTGGAAAGGTAAGTTCGGCATCTGCATGCAACCATTCAGCAAGCCGATTTACGAACGCACGAAGTTCTTCTGGTTTCTTTAGTGACAGGTTATACGCTGTATCGTCACTCACAACATCATAAAGACCTATGCGTTTGGTCGCTGCCTCACGTGAAGCTCGAAGAATATCCAGCGGATCAATTCTAGACCATGGATAATTTAGTACTGTAAAAAGCTCCAAGTCTTCTTGTTTTGAGCGCAATCGATGAACAACAGAGCACAATGATAAAAACTGCTGAATGATTGGCGTTTCTAACACATCCACACCGCCATCAATCTCGTATTTGATACCCCATTTCACGAGAGCATCTTCAATCGCAGCACTGTCCGCATTTGTCCTGTAAAGAATCGCAATCTCGCTCGGCTTCACACCCGAATGGATCAGTGCAGATACCTCTTCTGCAATAAATATTGTTTCCGTTGGATCAGAAGAAAATTCGGCAACTCGAATTGCAACGCCGTATTTTTTCTCCTGAGAGATAAGCGGTTTCAACCGCACCTTTTTGCCTGTACGCGTCACAACGCGATCATTGGTAAGTGTGTTTCGGGAGATAAGATTATGCGCCGCATCTAAAATAGACTGGGTGGAACGGTAGTTCTGTTCAAGCGAGATGACATTTGCTTTAGGATACCGCTCCAAAAACGCCAAACTATTTTCAATCGAAGCACCCTGAAAACGGTACAAGCTTTGATCGGCATCACCTACAACAAAGATGTTTGCATGCTCGCCCCAATAAGAAACAAGAAGCTCTGCAACTGCGTTTTGCGCAGCGTTTGTATCCTGATATTCATCAATTAACACAAACTGGATACGCTCCTGATATATTCGAAGCAACTCTACATGCTTTCGAAACATCTCTGACACGAAGAAGATCATGTCTTCATAGTCATATCTTCCACGCTTTATCAATGCTTGTTGATACAAAAGATACACTTGCAACAACTCGCGCTGTTTCTCAATGTTCCGCTCCTTTTGATGTCGATCGGTGTCTGATAACTCCTCTGTGTTTATCGCCGCTGCATCATCGTCGATTAATACGCGCAACGAGTCCGGCGATACACCCTCTCGCTTTAAATCCTGAATAGCACGAATACAATCTTTAATGTAAAAAAGGGGACTGTTTATTGGTTTAATTGCCTGAAACGGCTGTGACTCAATGATACTTTCCAGCACAGTAAACCGTTCAAGATCCGAGAGTGGCTCTGCCTGTCTGCTGAACGGAAAATACTCAGGATTTGATTGAATGACATCGGAACAAAACGAGTGAAACGTTGTGATTTGAACGTAATATGCTTCTTCACCAATAATAGTAAGGAGACGCTCACGCATCGCTTTAGAAGCAGATTCTGTAAATGTCAATGCAAGAATGTTGTGTGGGGCAGTGTCTGTTTCCTGAAGAATTTTAGCGATGCGCATTGCAAGTACTTGCGTCTTTCCTGTTCCCGGACCGGCAAGCACCATCACGGGTCCTTCAAGTGTATTTACCGCTTTTTTCTGAAGCGTGTTGAGATTGTCAAACAGTTTTTGGAATGTTTTGCTGTGTTTGGCTCGAAGTTTTTCAATTGGCTTTCCAGACGTTGGCATGCATTAGTTGTACCGCAGAAAAACACGAAAAACAAGCGAAGATTGCTGGATGTGAGGATTGTTCTCCAAGTTGTTCTCACACACCATTCTTCATGTCGGGGCGCCGAGAATCGAACTCGGGCCGCACGCACCCCATGCGCGCACACTACCATTATGCTACGCCCCGATGCCATAGGCAGGGTTATTCTAACATGTAGATTTATAATGACGCGTTTAATATACAAACATTTTTTGTAAGCTTATTGTAAGAATTCTCTGCGATACTTCAGTCTGTACCTTGCAAATCACAGCGCTTTATGTGCATGATGATTTCGGTGAATATTCGTATGCGCAGATCATCAGCGCATCATCTATCAAAACGTCTGCCAAAGATACATAAGGAGGATCGTATGCCGCCAGTTGCGCGTCCGCAAAAACCAGAGCCACAAGATGGATCAGGTACCCGCTCCCAAAGACTTCAGGCGGTGAGTATTGCTATGCAACAAATCGACAAACAGTATGGAAAAGGATCCATCATGCGTTTGGGAGAGCGGTTGCAAGGTCAAGAAGCGATTCCAACCATCTCCACCGGATCTATTGCACTCGATGTTGCCTTGGGAATTGGTGGACTACCCCGTGGGCGCATTGTTGAAATCTATGGACCAGAAGCTTCAGGAAAAACAACCGTCTGTCTCCATGTGATCGCCGAAGCACAAAAGCGTGGAGGAACTGCGGCGTTTATTGATGCAGAGCATGCGCTTGACCCACAGCGAGCGGAGCAAATCGGCGTCAATCTTAAAGACCTCCTCATTTCACAGCCAGACAGTGGAGAACAGGCATTGGAAATCACAGAAACACTCATTCGCTCGGGTGGTTTAGACGTTATCGTGGTCGACTCGGTTGCAGCCCTCGTACCAAAGGCAGAACTTGAGGGCGATATGGGTGACGCTGTTATGGGTATGCAAGCTCGTCTTATGTCTCAAGCACTTCGCAAGTTGACCGCCGCTATCAACAAGTCAAAAACACTTCTTATTTTTACAAACCAACTCCGCATGAAGATCGGTGTCATGTTTGGCAATCCGGAAACAACAACCGGAGGTCAGGCATTGAAGTTTTATGCTTCTGTTCGTATGGATCTTCGCAAGATTGGCAATATTCAGGAAGGCGAGATTATTATCGGCGGACGACATCGGGCAAAGGTTGTTAAAAATAAGGTCGCACCACCATTTCGTACCGCTGAGTTCGATATTGTGAACAAGGGTGGTATTTCGAAGGCCGGAAGTGTTATTGATGTAGCATCCGAACTTGGTATCCTTGATAAAGCTGGAAGTTTTTTCAAGTATAAGGGTGAGGTTCTTGCGCAAGGTAGGGAAGCTCTTCGCCAGGAACTCGAGCAAAACGCAAAACTTTTGCAGGAGTTAGAGGTTGCCATTCGAGAAAAAATGAAGGATGGAAATCTCCCGAGAGATGTGAAAGAAAAGGTTGATGAATAAGGCAGTATATTCATTGACGGTAGCTCCTGCGTACAGTACAATGCAGGGGCTTTGAATAGTATCTGGCTAAAACCAATTTGTCCTATGATGTTGTTACACATACAACCAGCGCAAGACAATTAACCCTCCGGTAACACCGGTGATCTTCCAGTGCTGTTCCAAGCGAACATACCAGCTATTAAAGGAGTTATATGTCGTTCTTTGGAACAATTTCGGGGATATTTACCCAGAAACAAGGTGGGGTAAAGCCGCCACAATTTAAACAGCAGCTGCCAAAACAAAAACCTGTTTTCCAACAACAGCATCAAAAGCAGAAGGTCGCAGCACCACAACAGCACCCTCAGCCACAACCACAAAAACAGCAAGTTTTTGACGATACGCAGATTCGGGAAGCACAGGCGCGTGCTCGCGAGATCATTGTTGAGGCTAAAGACGAGGCACTCGCCATTCGTGAAAAATCCGAACGGGAAGCACGCCAAACTCGTCAAGAAATTATTGATAAAGAACGTTCAGTCGATCAAAAGGTTGCGTCCTTGGATGCAAGGCTTAAGTTGCTTGATGACCGCGATAAAGAGTTACTGCAAAAAAACGCGAACGTCGACAAGCACCAGTTGGACATTGAGGAATTGAAAAAGCAACTTCTCAAAAAACTCGAACATGTCGCTGGTCTTACCCGCGATCAAGCAAAACAACAAGTACTGGAAAGTATAGAGAATCAGCTTTCTAAAGACATGGCCCAGATGATTCAAGCCTCCGAAAGCAAGGCAAAAGAAGAGGCTGATGAAAAAGCCCGTGAAATTTTAGTTGATGCAATGAAACATGGTGCGACAGATTATGTTGCCGAATACACCGTTTCTGTTGTCAAAATCCCGGACGAGGATGTAAAGGGTCGCATCATCGGAAAAGATGGCCGCAACATTCGGGCATTTGAGCTCGCAACGGGAGTTGATGTTGATCTGGACGATCAGCCAGGTCAAGTTCGTATCTCATCCTTTGACCCAGTTCGTCGAGAAATTGCACGTATCACATTGGAACGTCTCATTAAAGACGGACGTATTCAACCTACTCGTATTGAAGAGACAATCAAGAAGGTCACTTCCGAGATTCAAAAGATTACCTACGAAGAGGGTAAGCATCTATGTCATGCAGTTGGAGTGTACAACCTGCCCGCAGATCTGATGCAGATTCTCGGTCGCTTTAAATACCGTTTCTCGTACGGTCAGAATCTTATTGCACACACGCTTGAAGAAACCAAGATTGGTATCGCACTGGCACATGAGGTTGGTGCAAACGTTGAGGTGGTAAAGCTTGGTTGTCTCCTCCACGACATCGGTAAAGTTGTTACCGAGGAAGAGGGAAGTCACGTCGAGGTTGGCGTGAATCTCCTTCGAAAGTTCCGTATTCCACAGGTTGTTATCGACTGTGTCGAGCAGCATCACGAAGATGTGCCATTCACATCGAACGAGGCTGTGCTTGTATACATTGCCGATGCTATTTCCGGCGCACGTCCTGGGGCACGGTACGAGAACTACGAAGAGTACGTGAAGCGTCTCACAACACTTGAAGATATTGCAAAAAGCTATGAAGAAGTCAGAGAAGCCTATGCAATTCAAGCAGGACGAGAGGTTCGGGTTATTCTGAATCCAGAACATTCAAAAGATGAGGACACAACGATTCTTGCACACAAAGTAAAGGAACGAGTTCAGAAAGAACTCACATATCCCGGCACTGTAACCATAACGGTTATCCGCGAGGTTCGCGGCACCGACATTGCAAAATAGTTGGGTTTTTCAAGAAGTACTTTATAAAGTAGCTTGATTTACGCGTCAAATTTCGTTATGCTGAATTCGAAAGGAGTTGCCCACCTATGACGAAATCAGATTTAATCGACATTGTGGCAAAGAAAGCACATCTCACCAAAAAAGCGGCGAATGATGCTGTTGAAAGTTTTCTTGAAGAGGTAATGCGAACGTTGAGAAAAGGCGAGAAAGTCGTTCTCTCCGGTTTTGGAACATTCTATATGGGAAAAGTGAAAGACAAGCAGGTCGTCCCATTCGGCAAAGAAGAACACCGCCAAACCATCAAAGGTCACCGCGTTGTAAACTTCCGTGTTGGAAAACCGTTCAAGAAAAATGTTTGGTAATGTATTGTAGATAGTTGTAGACAAACCGAATTTTTGTGTATAACAACGGTCGTTTTTATTGCGCATATAAAAGCGCGCTGGGAATTGTTGCTATTTGTTTCTAGAATAGTAGTTGTTATGAGACGATATTTCGCGCTGTTTCGAACGCAGTTGATTCGTGCCGTCGCATATCGGACGGAAATGTTGTTGTGGATTATTCTCGATATCTCACCAACCATTGTCATGGCTGCAACATGGTTTTCTTTATATCAAGGCAGGCAGACAATTGCGGGACACACACTGTCCCAACTCATTGGATACTATCTGGCAGTTCTCGTGGTATACAACATAGCAGAGACGCACTTTGACGAACGATGGGTTGAGTACATTCGGTACGGCGGTATCGATATGCACCTTATCAAACCAGTTCCCGTTCCCATATTTATCTTAATTGAATCTCTTGCGCGAAAAAGCATTTCATTCATAACATTTGTTTTGCCATTCGGTCTGCTTATGGCAGGTTTATATGCGGGAGGAGTATTTCATATTCCAACAATTACATTGTTCCACGTACTGATATTTATTGTCTTTCTCTTTTTCGGTTTTTTATTAAATTTTCTTCTCTCCTTTTTAGTCGTGATGGGGGCATTTTGGTTTGACGAAGCAAATGGTTTTGGGCACTTTCGATGGGTGCTGTCGAGTATTTTTGGGGGTGCTATAGCCCCACTTACGCTATATCCAGCATGGGTGCAACGCGTTGCAGCAATCCTTCCATTTCAGCGCTCACTCGCAACCCCCGCAAGCATCTTTTCGTCTGTTCGAAGTTCATTGTTTTATGCTCAAGAGCTTTCGATATTGATCGTGTATGTCGCCCTGTTTTTTGTCATCGCTTGGTTTACATGGAAAGCTGCCTTACGAAGATACACATCGGCCGGAGGGTAAATGAAGAAGTACATAATTGTTTGGTGGAGAATGCTTTGTATATCAGCGCAACGATTTCTTGAGTATCGTTCTGACTTTTTTATGTGGTCTTCTGTTTCGGTTGCCTGGACGTTATTTATGTTGCTTTTCTATGAAATACTTTTTTTACAGTCACCGACTATTGCCGGATGGACT
>DATEVM010000067.1:0-4681 GCA_035281785.1 Patescibacteria group bacterium | reverse complement strand
GTTGCGGTGAAGGATGCGTCCAACCCACCGTGGGCTTTTTATTCCCGCTGCTTCAGCAACCCGTTGGTATGACATTACTTTTCCCATCGGAATTTCCGCAACAACTGCGTACACCTGTTCCGAAAAGTCGTACATTGTACTCATGTCTATATATTACGAGATGTGATGTAGTTCTGTCGATCGAAGAAGATGATACATCTGCTCTTTTATCCGCTCAGAAACATGGATAACGACAAGCCCCTCTTGATTGAATGGATACCCGTACACAACCGTTGCTCCAACAGGAGCGATTAATACTGCGGGTAGAACAAGAAGATCTTCCTCTCCTTGAATGCGGTAGATTTCTTGATGTGCAGTCATATGAGTATTCATGTGTTTTACAATCTCGCTGTTAATTGTTCCCGGAGTATTTACAAGTTCTGTACGAATGGGACGAGCGGATGGTGGCATGTTAACGATACTGTTTCGTTTCGTTTTTCCATCAATGTATGCCAGTGTGAATGGGATTTTTTTCTCAATAAACTGACGGACCGTTTCATCTCCTACAAGGACTGTTGGTTTTTCAAGTTTCTTGGGAAAAGCGTCTCCGACATAGAGCTTTCCTACTGGCTCTTTTATTTTTGTTAAAAGTTCTTTTGAACACGTGTAATCTCCATGTGAAAATACATGCATGTACACATCCCCTTGACGATTCACCGAACCGCCACGAATGCGCGTTGAAGAAAGGTGAACCCCATCCTCATCGGTTATTAGAGGTGCAATTTCTATGCTCAGCGGAGGAAGATGTAATGAAATACGTTTCTCGTTTACAAGTTCAGCCCCCCGCTTTGTTTGATCTGTTGCAAATATTGTTTCTAGCGACAAGTCCTGAAGCGTTGTGCCATAAATGTCTTTGATTGGCAATATCTCAACATCGTCTGACCGTTTCCTGGTAACTATAAACTGGTCCAAGGCATGTTTGCGCGCTGCATACGGCTGAATATGGTTTGCAAACTGTTTTTGACGAAAAAGCGGTGGCTGCGCTAGACCAATGACGAGTTTTTTTGTCCTTGACAGGCTGTAGTCTAAAAACGTCTGATGTCCGCGATGTAAGCGGTCAAAAGTTCCACCCAACACCGAGCGATTATACATATCGTCCGATTATATCGCGCTTTTTTGCTTCTTGTTTGTTCGTGTTCTTTTCGGTAATTTGAAATCATGTACCAAACAATATCCGAACATATTGCCGTTGCGGGGGTGTACGACAAAAGTTTCTTTGTGCCAAAAAAATTCCTATGGCATAGAAAAAGTTATCTCATAGAGCGGGTTACGTTCACGGCGGATACAAAAGACGGTGGCGTATTCTTGCGGATGTACAGCGTCACCTCCCAAGGAAATGCTTACCGCATTCAGTTTAATCGCACCACAGAACGGTGGACTTTAATGGAGGTGTGGTGTGAGGGATAGGCCAGATACCGCAGAGCTGTGGGTACACGTTGATATCAACAGTTACTTTGCCACACTCGTTCAGCAGGAAAATCCTGTACTACGAGGCAAACCTGTGGGCATTCTTAAATCTGTAGGACGCACCTGTGTGATTGCTGCATCAAAAGAGGCAAAGGCATGCGGTGTGGAAACGGGGTGTCGGTTACAAGAAGCAAAAAAACTGTGCCCCAACCTCATTGCTGTTCCTGCAGCGTTTGAGCTCTATTGGTCGGCAACACATCGACTCCATGCACTTTTTCAGTCGTTTGTTCCCGATGTGGAGCTATTTTCTCTCGATGAAGCGTTCTTAAACCTGTCACCATGTACACGCATATACCCAAACCCATATGAGTTTGGGCGTCTCATTCAGCAGAAGATACGTGAAACATTGGGCGAGTGGGTCACCTGTAATGTTGGTATTGCACACTCACGCCTTGTTGCAAAAATGGCCAGCGAGGTAAGCGGCAAGGGGAGCGTCACTGTTGTAACAAAAGACGATCTATTATCTTTTTTAGCAAACACACCATTTAAAGATGTGTGTGGGGTTGGGCGGGGACTGGAGCGACGACTCAACACAATCGGAGTTACCTCGCTTCTCCAACTTCATTTTATTCCAGACGACGCGCTGGAACGCGCGGTAGGACCGTTTTGGATTAGAGAGCTTCGCAAGATGAGTTGTGGTGAAGATCCTGCATTTCTACACCGGGTAGAAACAGAAGGTCACATGAAGTCTGTGGGGAGAACAATGACTGGATACGGATTGTGTCATGATGAGACTGTTATTAGAAGGACATTACTCAATCTCACAACAGAGGTTGTGATGAAAGTACGAACAATGGGGTTGGCGGGAAGATATGTTGGAGTTTTCTTGGAAGGTCGAGAACAATCATGGGCAGATCACCGAACACTTCCATATTACATTCAACACACAAAAGAAATGTTTCAGCTGATCTATCAGCACATGTATCATTCATGGACACGAACATTTCCTATTCTTCGATTTGGTGTTTCGCTCTCTCATCTCAAACCACAATCTGATATTCAACAGCCCCTACTCCCCGAATGGCACAAGCAGGAACGGATAGAGCGGGCCATAACGACAGCAGCAACAAAGTTCGGGCTCTTTACCGTTCGGCCGGCAACAATGCTCGATTCTGACAGCGTGATTCGACCGGAAGTAACAGGATATTTAGGAGATAAAAAGTATCGAATGACGACATCGTCTCCGTAAAAACGGTGCACATATTGTATCGGCAACACTTACTTGCGAACAAATAACACAACGTTTGGAAGGTTTCTTCCAGGTCCTATTTTGTACCCGCCAGACCACAACGCGGTTGAACCGCCATCGTCAAGATTTAGAGCATTTTGAATGCCCATGGTATGAATAACCTTCGCCGACTCCGCAACAGTTGCGTTCCGTACAACGCCAATGTATGCCATGTTTCCTTGGCCACCGATAAACGAACGATTTCCCTTTGACCCCTCCTTTGGCTCACCCTCGCCCCCAAAAACGACGTTTCCACCAGACACCAATAATGGGCGATTTGCAATAACCATGTCCACACCCGTATCGCGTCCCCATTCAAGAGACTGCGATATAAAACGTAAGCTACTTCCCAGTGACACGACTAATGGGACAGTACTATACACGTTGTTATCCGAGTTAAAATAGACCTTATCTTTATTCATAAGCAAAGTATCAAATGAGTTTTTCTTGTCCGCACATGTGGGGTATGTTTCCGGGCAAAAGTAGGAACCATTCACACCGGCATATGCACCGCTTCGCGCAACGTAGTCAGCGAGCGGAAGAGCGGGGCAGTCGTTTGCACAGCTGGATGGCGAAGCGGTATCAACAATAACTCGGGTTGAGTTCATGTCAGCAGCAACAATGTCGACAATAAATGATGCTCCATCTACCGTTACTTTTTGCCGACGATATCCGGAAGATGGTGCCTCGGCTATTTCTGCCACATTTCCCAACGCCGCGGTTGCAGCAGAAGTCACCAGTTTTTGCGTTTCAGTTTTTATTGAGGTACCCAATAGGGTGGCGGCCTTTGTTGCCTCCGCTAAGTTATCTTTCGCAAGGAATGAAAGCAGTGTTGCAAACATGCTGTCTTGTTGTGCTGTTTTTGATGTTTTCGCGCGAAAGTTTAGTAAGCTCTCATACAGGTCGACGGCCGAACGAAACGCATCCTTAAGTGATCCAATCTCGTTCTGAAGGTTGCGGTTTTTTACTCGCTGGTCCTCAGCTTGCAGAACCTCTAATTCATGTTTTGAACTATCGCGCTCGGTCGTAACAAAGGTAAGTTGTTTCTGCAAAAGATCAACATGTTTTCCCGCAAGAAACAGCCAGTATCCTAACGAAAGAGTGATAGAGAAAAACAATGCAATAAAAATAGGAAAACTTATTATTTTAATTCGAACAAACAACCGTGAAAACGTGAGTGGGCGGGAAAGTGCGCGAAAAGAGAACGAATGCTTTGGGTTTTTGTGCAGCTGCTCGACCATAAAGTAGTTTCTGGAAACATTGTGCATGAAACCCACATCGCATGCAAGCCTCTAGGAACGACTCTCTTACACAGCCTCGGTAACGTATACCTTCAGCTCTTGATTTGCGTCGTACTCAAAGTGAAATCGAACATCGTGTTCTTTATTATTTGTGATAGAGAGGTTATTGCGTGAACCAGACCCCTTAACCCCTTCGTTTGTGTAGATAGAAACACCGTACTTTTGGGGAACATCCGGAATTGCAGCAAAGTTGTTGTTCTTTGTAACCTTGACCTGAAGGGCAGCGTCTTGGGCAACCCAGTTAATCAGTGATGCAAGGTGACATACTCCATCTCCAAAAAGGTATCCGTCCGAAACAAAACCTTCTCTTGGACCAAAGTGGGACTCGGTCGTTTTTACAACGCTATCGCTGTATTCTTGGAGAACGTCATCATGGTAAGCAAACGTCTCGTTTGGTTTCAAGATAAACTCGTAATGGAATGGCTGCTCTATATTATTCCAGTTGATATCTGATTTCTTTTCAACAGATCCACGCATGTATGCAATGTTAAGCAGAATGTTCTTTTTGAACACCTCATTCACGCTTGGTGCGCGATATCGGTTTTCCAACGAGAACTCGCGCGTCGCTATGATTGCATCGGGACTTCGTTGTTCGTACTGATCCACGTTTTTCGTCGCCGTGTTAAACGACAACAGAAGTGCTACG
>DATEVM010000066.1:0-5173 GCA_035281785.1 Patescibacteria group bacterium | reverse complement strand
AACAGTTCGCACAATTGCCCTGGGTGGGCGGACAAATGATCGAGGTACATCCAAATCCGGAGCATGCCAAAACGGATGCCAAACAGCAATTGACTTGGGAGGATCTGCGAGAGCTTTTACCACTCATTTTCAGAAAAGGGTAAATGGGTAGTCCCGTTCTTCCCTTTTCGTGAATAAACACTTATGAACTGAGGAAAGGAGGTGAAAAATATATGAACATTCATGAACATGCAGAACGAAACTTCTACATTAATCCACCGGGATGGCACGCAAAAAACGAGCGCACGTGGGAACAGCAAGAAAAAAAAGAAAGTGATGAGAAAGTTTTGGCAGAAAAAGTGATGCGTGAAACTGGTTGCACAATCAGAGAGTTTTGGAGCCCTAATCTGTCTGTCCGCGACAGGCAAATCATCGCAGGACTTCTCGTCGTAAAAAGAACTGACCTAGCGATATTGTTTCTCGAAAATCCGAAAACATTTAGGGAGCAGCATCGACAACTTATTAAAAAAGCAATGTCATTACTGAACAGTGCTGTGGATAAAGAAACCATCCCTGAAAATCTTTGGGAACATGTCGTTTCTGATGACGAATAGTAAATATGCCTTACCGGTGGGCGAGTTAACGCTCACCCACCGATAGGTAAACAGAAAAGGGTAAATGGGTAGTCCCGTTCTTCCCTTTTCGTTGTACAATCGGAGAAAGATATGAACAATACAACTGAAGAAGTTTTAACACGTGGCGTTGAGCAGGTATTGCCAACAAAAGAGGGTCTCGCCAACCTTATGGGAAAGAAAAAGATTCGCGTGTACCTAGGCATCGATCCAACAGGGAATCAACTCCACCTTGGACATAGCGTCGTGCTGCGAAAACTTCAGCAGTTCGCCGACTTAGGACACGAGGTTATTTTGCTTATTGGTAACGGGACGGTGAAGATTGGGGATCCGACAGGAAAAGATAAAACACGCCCCATGCTGACAGATGAACTCATCGAAGAAAACTTTAAAACATGGAAAGAGCAGGCGTCAAAAATTCTCGACTTCAGCAAAATCACGATAAAACGCAACGGTGATTGGCTCGATAAACTCACCTTTGTGGATCTTGTCAAACTCATGGCAACCACAACCGTTCAGCAGCTCATGGAACGCGATATGTTCCAGGAACGTATCAAGAACAGTCTGCCGATTTTTGCGCATGAAATCATCTACCCATTACTCCAGGGCTACGATTCGGTCGTCATGGATGTTGACCTGGAAATTGGTGGTAATGATCAAACGTTTAACATGTTGATGGGTCGACAGCTGCAAAAGCAGATGAACAACCGTGAAAAATATGTGCTCAGTGTTCCGCTGCTCGTTGGAAGCGATGGGCGAAAGATGGGGAAGTCGCTCAATAACTTTATTTCGCTCACTGACACACCAGAAAATATGTACGGCAAACTCATGTCGGTTGTCGACGAGGTCATGATGCAATACTTCACATTGCTTACCAATGTCCCTGCATCAGAAATTGAGGAGATGAAACAGGCACTTTCAAAAAAGGAAGTGCATCCTATGGACATCAAAAAGAAGCTCGCGCATGTAATTACAACAATGTACCACTCTGAAAATGCGGCGAATGACGCGGCAGCATACTTTGAAAAAACCGTGCAGAAAAAAGAGATCACGGAAGAAGTGGCATCAGCAATCGACGGAAGCCAAGCGAAAACAATGTTGGATCTTGTAGAACTTTCTGGTGTGTGCGCAAGTAAAGGGGATGCGCGTCGTCTGATCGAACAGGGTGGCGTGCATGTTGGTGATGAGAAGGTCACCGATCCTATGGCGCCGTTTACTGCACCGTCAGGAACAATCGTGAAGATCGGCAAGCGAAACTTTTTTCAAGTGACGCGGGGTTGATATGTACAGTAAAAAAGCTCAGCGCATTGTAAAGATTATCTTTTTCCTTACAGCCGCAGCAATGATTCTGGGCGGGTTAGCTCAAGGCTTGCTCTTTTTACGATAACTTTACCAGAAACACGCCTAAAGATTCCCCGAGTAATCCGGGTATATACTATCAACACATGTACGAACTTTCTTCACCACTTTCGCTCGTCAAAGGTATTGGTGATACTACTGCCGAAAAGTTTACGCGACTTGGTCTCTCTACAGTACGCGACCTGCTTTTTCACATACCTTTTCGTTATGAAGACTACTCAAATCTCACCACCATCGCATCGTTGCAACCGGGCGAAGACGGAACAATTCTCGCAACTGCTCGATCTGTTGTAAAAATTCGCACACGCCGCGGGCTTACTATGATTAAAGCAAAACTCCAGGACAAATCAGGGTCTATTGATTCGATATGGTTTAACCAAGAATACCTTCTCACAACACTTCGCGCTGCTGGAGAAAAGTATTTTAGTGGAACGGTAAAAGAATATCGGAATGCTCACACACTCAACAGTCCAACAATAGAAGAAGTAAGAAGTGGTGAACCCCTACACAGCGGTCGACTCGTTCCTATTTATGAGGAAACAGAGGGCCTAAGTTCTCGAACCATACGCTCGCTCATTCATCGTATACTGCTCGATCTTCCACCGATACCAGAAACATTACCTACAACACTCTTACAAACACACACACTTCCATCGTTGGATGAGACTCTGCGCGTTCTGCACTTTCCAAAAGAAGAGGAGGGGCTTTCCAAATATCATCGTCGTCTTGCATTTGAAGAAGTATTTTCGCTGCTAAAAGAAGCAAGACATCGCCAATTCAAGTTACGCACTACACCAACCATCCGTCATCTATCACTCACTGCGACGCAACAAGAAGAGTTTATCCAAACCCTACCATTTCACCTCTCGCCAACACAAGAAAAAGCGATTCACGACTTGTCCTCTGATCTTACGAAACCATATCCTACCAATCGTCTTGTGCAAGGAGAGGTGGGGTCGGGGAAAACAATCATTGCAGCATTCGGACTGTATGTTGCGAGCGTGAATAATGCACAAAGTGTGTTTGTGGCACCAACGCAGATTCTTGCACACCAGCACTTTCAATCACTAAAGCGCATCTTTGATTCACTGCATGTGCCTGTATATCTTGTGACGAGCGATTCAAAACCGGATACATCCTCGCCAAACGGTGTTTTTATTGGGACACATGCACTGTTTGAGCATGTAAAAACCCTACAACCAGCTCTTGTGGTGGTAGACGAAGAACAACGATTCGGAGTACGACAACGTGAAACGTTTTTGGCTGGAAAAAAGAAACCACACTTCGTCACGATGACCGCCACACCTATTCCGCGCACAATCGCACAAACAGTTCTTGCGGACCGCGATGTGAGTTACCTGGACGAGATTCCGGAAAAGAAAAAGGACATTTTGACAAAGGTTGTTCCACAGACAAAGCGAGTAGAAGCAGAACAATGGATGAACCAACAGGTTGAAAGTCATCACTCACAAGTGTTCATTGTCTGTCCATTCATTCATCAGTCGGAGATTGATACGCTTGCAGATATAAAATCTGCGGAGCAAGAATTTAAACGAGTCCAGCACGTATTTCCACGCCGCAGAATCGCACTTCTTCATGGTTCAATAAAAAAAGAGCAGCGTGTACGCGTTTTTGACTCGATGAGACAAGGTGACATTGATATCCTCGTAGCAACTCCCATGATTGAGGTTGGAATTGATATTCCAAATGCCAGCATTATTGTTATTGAGGGAGCAGAGCGATTCGGTCTTGCACAGCTTCATCAGCTACGTGGGAGGGTTGGTCGGGCAGGGCAGCGTGCATACTGTTTCCTTTTTCCAACAGAAGGCATTCAGGCAACTCGGCGACTGCGCATCCTTTGTACGAACGCCAATGGAAACACACTGGCTGAGGAAGATTTACGCCTTCGAGGAACTGGTGAGTTACTTGGAACCCGTCAACATGGCTGGGATTCACTCCGATTCGCCTCCTGGTTTGACACAAAATTGATCGAGGAGTGTAAAAAGGCGGTAGCAGAAACGGAAAACAACCCATCATTAAAGCAAAAACAAAAAATGATACAAAAAAGGTCACGCTAAGCGCAAAACAGGAACAAAACCGCCACAAAAGAGCGCGCCAGTTCCACATCTTGCAAAACCCCAAGAAGCCCGATAGAATACTCACCTATGGCACCACTACCAAAACGTCGCATTTCACGCGCTCGCGCAGGAAGACGACAACAGCACATCAAAATCGCACGCAAAAGTCTTATGACATGCGCAAACTGTGGCGCAAAAAAACTTCCACACACCGAGTGTCCAACGTGCCACACCTACGTCGCAGGAAAAACCGCAACGAAATAATCCAATGAAAACTGCCCTTGACCCCCGCCATGAAGCCCGTTCCAAACGGATGCAGGCGCTATTCGCGTATGATTTCTCGCACGACCAAGTTGACCCATCTTTAACTGAATTACTCGAAAAACTACCAGCCATCGATGGTGAAATTCATGAGGCAGCACCAAACTGGCCTCTTGAACAAATAAATAAGGTTGACCTTGCAATTCTTCGTAATTCAGTATATGAATTACTCAACTCGGATACGCCACCAAAGGTTGTGATCGATGAGGCGATAGAGCTGGCAAAAGAGTATGGGGCAGAGAACTCACCAAAATTTGTAAACGGAGTGCTCGCGCATATTGCAGAGAAAACACACAAACTGGCATGACAGAACAAAAAAAGCCATCACAAACATTTCAACAGCTGCAGAAAATCTGCAGTGAAATCACTGGAACTGATGAGTCAGAAATCCGTTCATCAACCAGTTTTTTTGAAGATTTAGGCGTCTCCATGGAAGAACTTGCAGAGATTTTTGCGCGAACATCCGAAACATTTAACATCAAGATCAGTAAAAATGACGTTGCATCCATGACTACCGTCGGCGAACTACTCGTTTTTGTTGAAGAACAACTCTAATGCTGCCACATCTTTCCAACCCAGCACTCGAAGACACCGCGTTCACGCACCGTTCTGCGTTGAATGAAAATCCAAACGTTAATATTTCTAACGAACGGTTGGAATTTCTTGGGGATGCGGTGTTGGAACTCGTAGCGTCCCTCCACTTATTTAACCTTCTTCCAGAAGCCCCAGAGGGTGAACTTACCAGCTTCCGTTCATCTCTGGTAAAGACCACAACACTTGCTCGCATCGCAAAAAAACTGGGAA
>DATEVM010000065.1:0-2262 GCA_035281785.1 Patescibacteria group bacterium | reverse complement strand
GACAGCTATTGGATTAAATGTTGGTGGAAAAACCGCTGAGGGCATCAACATCGGCGTGATCATCTCCGCACTTCTTCCCTATCTTTATGTTTTTGGTGGTCTCATTCTTTTTGTCATGTTGATCTGGGGTGGATTTGAGATGATGGCGGGCGCAGCCGAGGCCAAATCGCAGGAGGCAGGTAAACAGCGCATTACTGCCGCCGTCATCGGGTTTGTCATCCTGTTTGCCTCATACTGGATTGCACAACTCCTCCAGATTCTTTTCGGCATTCAAATTTTGGGGAAATAACTCAAGCAAGGTCGTCACCAAGTTTTTCTAATACCTATTTACCAAATCGTCGCCGTCGCTGTTTGAAATCTTCAATCGCTTTATCCAGCTCTGCGGTCGTAAAGTCAGGCATAAGAACTTCTGTAAAGTACAGTTCGCTGTATGCTGATTGCCACAACATAAAGCCAGACAGTCGCAGTTCCCCGCCAGGACGAATAATGATGTCTGGATCTGGCAAACCAGCAGTATCAAGATTTTGCTGTATATCCTCGACGGTAATTTTGTTATTAGTTGACTGCATCGCTCTATTCACTGCACGCACAATCTCATCTCTTCCTCCATAGTTCAATGCAATGTTGAGAGTGATTTTTGTGTTCCCTTTGGACACCTCGGTCCATCTCTTAGCCTGCGTCACTATGTCTTTTGGAAACCGCTCTATCTCCCCCAAAATATTGAGTCTCACACCCTTTTTATGCAAATCCTCAACTTTTCGCTCAAATGCGCGACGGAATAACTGCATGACACCCTCTATCTCGTTTTTATCTCGATCCCAATTCTCTGTACTGAACGCCCACAAAGTGAGGTATGGAATACCAAGCTCAATACAGCGATCTACCAGAGGTTCGATGACGTTGTTCACAACATGTTCGTGGCCGTTGATAGCTCCCAAACCTTTTGTGCGTGCCCACCTACGATTCCCGTCCATGATAATTGCGATGTGCTTGATGGATGTTGTTTTTGCTTGTGACATGTACGGGTATTCTAGCAAATGCAGGCGATATAAACGTGCATCTTTACGATTTCGCATGATTTTTTTGTTTTTCTGCGACTAATATATAGTCATGCAATCTCAGAATGTTTTGCCACTAAAAACTTGGTCACATGGAAAAGTCATTCTCGCCGGAGAACACGCTGTTGTGTATGGTGAACCAGCTATTGTTTCTTCGATAAGTCTTGGAATTGAGGTGGAGTTGCAACGTTCCAAAGTGAAACGCGCTGAGCATCCTTTTCTTGCGACAATTCGTTCAACTTTTGAGAAACAATACAGTATTATTATTCCCAATCTACACATACAGATTCGCTCTACCTTACCAGAACAATCTGGCCTAGGTTCTTCAGCGGCACTTGCACACGCAATTTTCCAAGCATACGGAAAACTATATTCAATCAATA
Organism: Patescibacteria group bacterium; assembly: GCA_035281785.1. GTDB lineage: Bacteria > Patescibacteriota > Microgenomatia > UBA1400 > UBA12028 > DATEVM01. The sequence continues at coordinate 821 of DATEVM010000065.1, read as the reverse complement.
TCACTGACAAAGAGATGGGCGATCTACTCATGCAAAGCGAGCAGTTCATGCATGGTCGACCAAGTGGTATTGATGCTGCGGCAGTAACGCATACCGGACTCTTTGTCTTTAAGAAAACTGTTGACGGTCCCGTCATACAACGCTTGCCATCGACATATACAAAACATATTCCCCTTTGTTTCCTCGTATACAGTGGGAAACCCAAAGAAACGACAGGCGAAATGGTTCAGATTGTAAAGGAGTTGCTTATAAAACAACCAACGCGCAGCCATATTATCCACAAGATTGGGACGCTTGTGAAAGAGATCACAAAAGAACTTTCTATTGGTAGATTTCCGTATTCTCATTTTCGAGAAAACCAAAGGCTGCTTGAAGAGCTGGGAGTTGTTGGAACAAAAGCAAAAAAGATGGTGCGCGAGATTGAGAGTGTTGGTGGATTTGCAAAGATAACTGGAGCCGGAGGGATTTCCGAAGGATCCGGCATGATGGTTTGCTTCCACAATGATATTGAAAAGTTTGAACATGCTCTCAAAAAACGTCTCTGGTCATATACAAAACTGCGAGTTGGTAACATTGAAAAAGAGGCGCAAAGTAAACATGATATAGTATCCATCAAACAGGAGGAGTCGTAGAGATGTCATCAAAAACTTCTTCCTCTCCTGGAAAACTCATGCTGTTTGGCGAACACGCAGTTGTATATGGATACCCTTGTATCGTAACCGCGGTTGATCAAAGAATGAGTGTTTCCGCACAAGTAGCAGACGACAAAGAACTTCACATTCACGCTCCAGATATCGGGGTCCGAGAATACCAAAAACCGA
>DATEVM010000064.1:0-3652 GCA_035281785.1 Patescibacteria group bacterium | reverse complement strand
AGCATCTAATGATGCGAACGCCAACGACTCTCCCATGACATGCTGGAACTCGGCCATAATAGGCTCAGGACAGGGGTTCTTATCAAATGTGCATACAACACTCCGAACGACGAACACTCTGAAAAAAAGTGTGCCCGTAAGTGTTGCGAAAAGCATGAGAACAAAAAAAAATACAACCCATGGAATAATATGCCTGACTTTTCTTTCGGCAGCCGAGTGTTGATCATGTTGTATGCGCTGCATACACCTCGCGTGCCAATGAAACGATTTGTTCGGCAGCGTTTACGGATGAATCGTGATTCAACTCCTCTGCACGTTTACGCATGCCGTCACCTCGTTTTAAACATTTCTTTATTGAGTCAATAAGCGTTTTTGGGATAAGGTCCTGCTGCTGAATGATCACTGCTGCGCCACTATTAGAAAGCATTTGCGCGTTTTTATACTGCTCATTCGCGTGTGAAAATGGCAATGGAATAAATATTGCCGGTACTTTACTGACAAGAATTTCATGGACTGTGTTTGCTCCGGAGCGCGCGATCACCAAATCCACATGCTGAAAAAGCCATGCGACATCCTGCTCACTCACCCACTCCCGGATAACATATCGACGCTGTTGTTGCGTTGGCAGCTGACCGCGAACTGTCTCTAATTCACGCGCGTATGCGCCACCCGCAGATGCTCCGCACTGGTGAATAACAATCATTTGTTTTGTTAACTCTGGTATTAACGTTTTTATCGTCTGATTCAACACATGCGAACCTTGACTGCCACCCGTAACATAGATAAGTTGCTTATTAATAGGTGTTGTGGAAAGCCATTCCGGTTTTTTACGGAACTGTTCCATAAATGCCGGACGAACTGGGTTTCCAGTTACCACTACTTTTTTTCTTGGGAAAAACTTTTTAGATTCTTCTGAAGAAACGGCAACCTTTTCTGCAAGGTAGGAAATTGCTTTGTTCGCCATGCCGTATGTTCTCGTTTGCTCATGCGTTATAACCGGGATATGTAATATTCGGGCCACAATCGCAAGCGGAACGGCAAGGTATCCACCAAATAAAATTAATAGGTCAGGTTTTTCCAGTGAGAAAATGTCGTATGTTTGTTTTAAGGATGGAACAAATCGAAGAAGCTCACCAAAATTGCGAAGAAAGTATGTGCGATGAAACTTCGCAGCAGTAATAGAATAAAAAGGAATCCGCAGCTTTTGCATCTCATCCCGCTCACGAGACATCATTTGCTCTCGCTCTTGTGTGAACTCACGTCCGACAAAAACAATACGTGTTTTGGGGCTTTGAGCACGAAAAGCATGAATCACTGCCAATGCGGGCGTTAGATGTCCACCCGACATGAGAACTTTCACGACGATCTCCTTCCAATACCCATGAGTATACCGCTTGCAGCAAGAATCGACAGCAGTGACGAACCGCCATAGGATACAAATGGTAACGGTACGCCCGTGAGGGGGATGAGCGACACAATTGATCCTAGATTTATAACTGTTTGTGAACCGATCCATGTTGCAATGCCAACAGCAACCAATCTCATGTATGTATCTGATGTTTTTTCTGCGATGTTTATTCCGACAAGCACAAACGATAAAAATAACAGAACCATGAGACTTGACCCAAGAAAACCAATTTCCTCAGCAGTAATTGCAAAAATAGAATCTGTGCTTGCTTCGGGAATATAACGATACTTTTGTCTTGATTGACCAATGCCTTGTCCAAACCATCCGCCTGAACCGAGAGCGATGGTAATTTGTCGAATGTGATACGACGCACCGAGTGGATCCTCTTCCGACTGTAAAAATGTTCGGAGACGTTCCATTCGGTACGGAGAAACAACGATAAGTAGAAGTATTCCTATAATCCCGGCACCAATAATTCCTAGTATGTGTTTCCACTGTCCACCAGCTGCCACATACATACTGAAACCTATAGCTCCCAGCACCAATGCGCTTCCCAAGTCTGGTTGTCCCATAACAAGTCCAAAAATAACGGCCATAACAAACATGAATGGTAATGGTTTTTGATGTTTAGAAAGCCATGACGAAAAGTAGAGTACTATTCCCATCTTCATCAACTCAGATGGTTGATACCGAATAGGACCCAGGAGAATCCATCTTCGCGCTCCTTGTATTTTTGATCCTATTCCTGGAATGAGAACGGCGATAAGTGATGCAAGCGCAACAAAGAATGCGATCCAGCCTATATATTTCCAAACCTTGGAAGGAAGGAGCGATGTAATTCCCATAATCACGAGACCCAAACCCGCCCACAATATTTGTTGTCTAGCAAAATAAAATTTATCGTTGAACTGAGAAAATGCCTCTGCTACAGACGCATCAAATACAAACAACACACCCAATGCAAGAAGTGTAATAACGATAAGAAATAGTACTCGATTAGATCGTCGAAACATGGATTATATAACCGTCAGCCATAGACCAAACAAGGCCAACACAATACCCGTCAGCATGGCGCGCTGTACAATTTTTGGTTCCTGCCATCCCCGATATTGCATCCACAAATGTACCGGAGCTACCGGAAAAAGCTTTTTCCCATTTCGTAATCGTTTCGACACAAGCTGTAGCAGACTCGATGTAATCTCCACAACAAAAATACCGCCTATAATAATGAGGGCAATGATTTTCCCAAGGAGCAGCCCCACAACCGCCAACGTTGCGCCGAACGCTAGTGCGCCAACGTCACCCATCATGATACGAGCAGGGAAGATGTTAAAGTATAGAAATGCAATCAAAGCACCGATCCAAAGTGCTAAAAAGATCGTGATTGTTGTATCTAAAATCGTCGCGGAGATAACCCACAGTCCGAAAAGGCAAATGAGCAATACTCCAGCTGCCAATCCGTCTAGTCCGTCCGTGATATTTACTGCATTCGCAAAAGAAACAATGGTGAACGATGAAAAAAGTAAAAAGGTCCAACCCAAGTGGACAACACCAAAAAACGGCACATTCACGATTGAAATTCCTAAAGAGTAGTACAGCATGGAAGAAATAATCGCTGCAAGACCACATTGCAACAATAATTTTTGCCATAGTCTTAAGCCGAAAAATCCAGTTTTCTCAAATCCAAAAAACTTCTTAATGTCATCGTACAAGCCCAAAACACCGAATGATAAAAAGGTGAAGAAGATTACATTTAGTTCTTTTTGAAGAGGATACACGTTCGTTACAGATATACCTAACAGCTTTAACACCTGAAAAATCGACACAAATAACATGGAAACAACCAATATTATTAACAAGCCACCACCAATTGGTGTCCCGACTTTGTGTTTGTGAAGTGTGTCGAAGATCGAAGCACGTTTACCAAACATATCCTGCGTTTTCACATTTTTTCGTTGAAATCGAAGCGTATATAGCACATTAATAAACGGGATGATACAAATACTTGTCACAATAAATGAGAAAAGAAGTAGTCCAAGTGTTAGTCCCATGATTATTCCTCATCCTTTGCTCGAACAATTTGCGCCCCTAAACTGCGAAGTCGTTTGTCGAGTTCTTCATATCCTCGATCAATCTGTTCAACATTTCGAAGTGTTGTCGTACCGGTTGCTGTGAGGGCTGCTAGTACAATCGTAGCACCTGCCCGTAAATCCGGCACATTGTACTCACCACCATGCAACGCGG
>DATEVM010000063.1:0-2821 GCA_035281785.1 Patescibacteria group bacterium | reverse complement strand
TTACCACAACTCAGGGCAAAGAAGTGGCTGAGTACCGTGGAGGGGAAATTATTGAACATGAGGTAAAAGATGGGGAGACCGTCGCCTCGATCGCAAAACTCTATGGGCTTCAAGTGTCCACAGTTGTTTGGTTGAATGGGTTGAATGAGGGTAAGCCTGTTATAAAAATAGGGCAAAAACTCAAGATTCTTCCGGTTGACGGTGTGTTGCATAAGGTAAAACGCGGGGAAACGATTTATTCCATTGCAAAACGGTACGGTTTGGAAGGTGCACAGGCTCAGGGTATCGTCAACTATCCATTCAATACGTTTGTAAATGATGAAACATTCGCATTGGCTGTTGGACAGGATCTTGTGATTCCAGACGGTGTCATGCCGAAGGCGGACCAGCTTCCAGTGTCGGCTATTGCTCGAGTGTTAACCCCGAATGCTGGAGCGATTTCTGCAACTGGGACGTTTGTGTGGCCGGCTTCGGGTGTTATTACGCAAGGGTTCCGCTTTTATCACAAGGCAGTTGATATTGCGAACCATGCCGGTGGGAATATTCTTGCGGCAGATTCTGGTCGGATTATTATTGCGGGTTGGATGGATAATACTGGGTATGGAAACAGAATTATGGTCGACCACGGAAATGGGTATATCACACTCTATGCGCACTTGTCGTTGATTCAGGTGCAGGTTGGGCAGACGGTAAAACGTGGTGATGTCATTGGCCAGATGGGAAGTACTGGTCGAAGTACAGGAACGCATCTTCACTTTGAAATTCGAAGAGGCGGAGTAGCGGAAGATCCGCTATCCTATTTAAAGTAGCAGGAACGGGAAGAACGGGACTTCCCATTGGAGAAAACAATGATTGATGTTGCAGCAATACATGTGAAAGCTGGTGACGGGGGAAATGGTCTCGTCTCTTTTCATCGGGCAAAATACCTGCCAAAAGGTGGTCAGGATGGCGGAGACGGTGGGCATGGCGGTTCTGTATATCTTGTTGGCGATAAAGACATGAACACGCTCCAGTCTTTTATGGGAAAGAGAAAGTACCATGCCGAAGATGGCGGGCATGGCGGTTCAGAGAGAATGCATGGGGCAAATGGGGATGATATTGAGATTAAAATTCCAGTAGGAACGGTTGTTTCTACTGTGCATGATGACGGCACTGTCACGCAAGTGACGGACATTATTAAACATGGCGAGAAATTTAAAATTGCCAAAGGTGGAAAAGGTGGGCTGGGGAACGATCACTTTAAAAGTGCAACAAATCAGACACCTATGTATGCTGAGTTTGGGACAAGGGTTCAGGGGTACGATCTACGTTTGGAGCTTAAGCTCTTAGCAAATGTTGGGTTGGTGGGATTTCCAAATGCGGGGAAGAGCTCGCTGTTGGCTGCACTCACGAAAGCGCGTCCAGAAATTGCAAACTATCCTTTTACCACAACGTCACCAAATCTAGGGGTAGTTATTGCAGATGATGGTGTTCGTACTTTGGTGGTGGCAGATATTCCCGGACTTATCGAGGGGGCGGGAACAGGAAAAGGACTCGGTCACGAGTTTTTGCGCCATATTGAACGCTGTGGTGTGCTGTTATTCGTTCTCTGTATTGATGATGCTGTGCTATTTGACAATGATCGCACAGATGCCGAAAAGGCGAAGAGTTTGGGGGATGGGTTTGAGGTTTTGAAAAAGGAACTCGAGTCATATCATCCTGATCTTTTAAAAAAACCTTTGTTAGTCGGTATCAATAAAACAGATCTGTACTCAGATGACTTAAAGAAGGAAATTAAAAAGAGATTTACAGATGCGCTATTCTTTTCCGCCATTACGAGGGACGGACTGGACGTACTAAAAAAGAAGCTTTTCTCCTAGAGGAATATTGGTCTGTAAGTTATAATAAAAGGCTGAAACAGGGCCCGTAGTACACCGGTAGTATATTTCCATGGCATGGAAAAGAAAGGGGTTCGATTCCCCTCGGGTCCACCAAATTAGAAAAACCAAATTAGACAAATTGGTCAAATTAGACTAATTTGTTTTTGAATGCATTCCGCTTCCTGAATAGATTCTCCTTAAATCCACCTTTTTCGACAAAAATCTTCTCTTTCGCACGCAAGAACTGGTCCATGAGGTAGCCTTGTTTATGGCACAGGGTGAGCATGAGATTTGCAAAGTTTTCCGGCATGGAAAAATCCAAATTAGTCCAATTGGACAAATTGGGCAAATTGGTAGGAATATCAATTACTTCGCGGAACGTACGTATGCGAAGAACGCCGGGATCGGTTTTTTTCCAGATCGGCAATTCTCTTAAACGAAGAAAATCTTCGTAGTCTTCTGCAAGCTCGGTATATGAACTTCTGCTAACGCTATTTAACATCATGTCACTAGCGGTTGATACTTCTTTTGACGCTTCCGCGATGTTTTGTTTTCCGGACCGAGCAGCTTGAATCATCTGGTCGAACGTTCTGGAACGTTTTTCTATCCAACGATTACAGAAAAGATTGGTGAAATCAAAAATCGTGACTGCAGTCCGATAGATGAGGAGATCTTTGTAACCGCCCATACAATCAAATTAGTCTAATTAGACCAATTTGTCTCATTGGAAAAACCTAATTTGCTTCGACGGAGTATCCTGCAACGGCAGGGGAGGAGAGATTCATTTGTTCATTGACGAACGTGCCGATTAACGCCCCCAAGCCCAGCATCAAGGCAAAAGCCACAAGAAACATCCAGCTTTTGACGATAACAAGATAGTCTTTGTTTTGTCGGGGGGATCGTTTGACTGTCTTTTTCTTCATTTACTTCTAGTTTGCGTACGTTTATTGTTCTTTGTCAAG
>DATEVM010000062.1:0-3662 GCA_035281785.1 Patescibacteria group bacterium | reverse complement strand
CACCTTCGGCAGTCTGATACCAAACATGATCAAACGAATCCATGATTGAGAGAGCGAACGACGACTCCATAGATAGTGTGTGTCTAAAGTTGTACAGAATTTGTGCGGCGAAGGTCGTGTCGCCGGCTTGCCCTGCAATTTGATAAAAAAAGGTTGAATATGCCGTAAAAATCCAAAACGCCACAAATACAACGGCAACAATCAAGATTTCATATCGTAAAAAAAGTGCATGCATCTTCTTCCACATAGCGGTACCCATTCTCAGGTTGTCAATATATCCTTATACCACCGATACATGTCGCGAATAGTTTTTGAAACGTTATACTTCGGCTCCCAACCAATCGCCCGCTTCACTTTTGAGTAATCGAGGGATTGATATGGGATTTCATTTTGCGCACGCTTTAAAAGAGTGAATTTTACTTTTTTCTTCAACCCTCTTTCGACTTTCTTTATCAACTCAAAGACTGACAAAGTTTCTTTCGACCCAAAATTAAAGGCCTGACCCCGAACTTCGTCTATATGCTCCATTAACTGAACATACCCTTTAGCAACATCCTTCACATATAAGTAGTCACGAACATACGTTCCATCACTTCGAAGGGGCAACGTTTTCTTGCGAATAAGTGCTTCTAATATTCCGGGGAAAATTCTCGACATATTTAAATCCCCTTCTCCGTATATATTTCCAAAGCGTGTCGTGACTACAGGAAGACCATAGGTCCGTGCGTACATCGTACACAGAAGATCTGCAGCCGATTTTGAAGCCTCGTAGGGATGATCTCCACGCAACTCATCGGTTTCAACGTATTTTTTCTTCCCGTGCTTTCCATATGCTTTATCTGAGGATGCAACAATAACCCCCCGAACGCCTTTAGATAATCGAGCAACTTCTAATATATTTGCTGTTCCAAGGATATTTGTATCAAGAGTTTGTAGTGGGTCAGCAATAGCAACTTCTACTATGGGTTGTGCAGCCAAATGCAGGATGTACTCTATACCGAATCGTTCAACAATATGTCGAATGCCATCAATATCACGAATATCCTGCTTTATCAAAGTGACACTCTTTTCGAAGTGAGATCTGGAAAAATACGAATGAGGTTCTTCAATAATATATGTCGAGAAGACCCGCAGTTTACGCCGCAGCAATTCTTCAACAACGTGTCCGCCAACAAATCCCGTTCCACCTGTAACCAATACATTTGTCCCCTGCTGTATTCGTGTCATTCCCACACCTTCCACGGCGGCTGTTTCATGTCCCACAGCTTGTTAAGCTCTTCAACTTCCTTATATGTGTCCATGCAAAACCAAAATTTAGAGTGTTTGTATAAAGATAACTGTTTTTTGCGTGCTAAACGTTGTAAACATGGATGTTCCGTTTCTCCGGGTTTAAGGTATTGAAATACACGCCTATCAAATACCATAAAACCACCGTTTACCCAGTCGGACAACATCGGTTTTTCGTTAAATGCCTCAACGAGCCCACTGTCCTTCACAGCTACAACTCCATATTTCGACCGTGGATGAATGCCAGTGATTGTTCCAATTGTATGTTGTTTTTCATGAAAGTGCAGAAGTTTTTTTATATTGATATCGCTCACGCCATCTCCATATGTGGCCATAAAATACTTGTCATCTTTCGGGATATATCGCTTACAACGAAGAATGCGCTCGCCGGGCATTGTATCAACGCCAGTATCAACAAAAGTGATCTTGAAGTTGTCCACTTCCTCACGGTTTTCAAGGTAGTATTCAGCCTGATGTGTTGTTGTATCGAGTGTAAAGTCGGAAGTAAATGCTTTCTGGTTAAGGAAAAAGTCCTTAATATAGTCAGCCTTATACCCCAAGGCAAGGATGAACTCATTAAACCCATATGAAGCGTAGACCTTCATAATGTGCCACAAGATCGGCTTATTCCCGATATACACCATGGGCTTAGGTTTAAACTCGGTTTCTTCTTTTAAGCGGGTTCCGGTTCCACCGCACAGGATGATGACTTTCACGCTTCCTCTTTCTGGGGCAGTATCGAAATTATGCCACACTTGAGATCAAGTTGGCAAATGCATGTTTATATCAACATTTATTTCGCAATGTAGATATTGTGGTATTCATCTTTTGCCACTTTTTGTAAATTTGTTGCTTGCTTGATAAGCTGCACACAGTAATTTCCGGTGTACGTTGGATCGGGCGATGTAATAATGAACGAAAATTGGCGCAAAAAGGCATTTGCCGATTCTGTATCTTTCGATGCATTCAACACCTCTCTATCGCCGGCAACCCAATACCAATTACACATATATGTTCGCTGAGTAAAATACAAACGTGAAGGCGTGTACTGAGATGCGTCCAGAATCGGCTTATCATTTGGACCCTGGTTTATTGTCGAAAAAAGAGGATCCGTAGGATTTATAAGAATTATTTCCGGATGGAAAAGACGCTCTTTCGGTTGTTCCGGTACAAAACGGTATGACTCCATCAGATCGACCGCGTGAATTGCATACAGAAATACGATGACTGCAGTAAAAACCCAAATTGCATATGGACGTACGTTTCGTGCATAGCGCCATAGTTGCATAAACGTCATCACTCCAAATGCAAACTGAAACGGCCACAAGTACCGATAGTACCGAGCAACCACACCAACCAAGACAAGTGAGGTAAAAAGACACAGGTAGACCGCATCATTGATATCAAATTTCCTTCGAATAAGTCTCCAAAGTGAAAGCACTATAAGAATGACCTGTATCGGCAATAACACAATGTACACAAGCCCGGTGTATCCACGGGTTCCTTCAACAAAACTTTCTGTTCGAAAATATGAAAGTATCGGATATGACAAAAATCCACCCTTTAACCAACTCGTACTCGACATTGACGATTGCGTCATCGGATTTTGTTCAACAGAACTCACCGAAGACCACAATTCCTTTGTTCGGAATACACTTTGGAAAAACGGAAAAACCGGACTACCTGTGTGCGAGTAAGAACGATACATCCAGATAGATAAAGGTCCCAGCGTTAATAGGACTGCCATCATAAGAAAGAAGAGTGACGTTAAAAGTTTTTGTTTCTTTGTATTGCGGTACACCTCTATACCAGTACTTAGAACGAAAAATGGTACAAGAACCGCAGCAAAAAACTTGCTCGCAACCGCGAAACCGAGGAAAAGAGCAGAGGAGACTGAACGTAGTCCGCGCGATGGAATATCGGCATACACAAAAGAATAGATGGAGAGCATGATCATTGATGCGATAAAGAGGTCATAGTAACCACTCGCTGACTGTGAAAGAACAATCGGAACAAACAGTAGTAAACGCGCAGCATGTTGATACCAAGGTGAAAACGAGAATCTTTGCGAAATCTTTTTTATGACGAAGAACAACAAAAGGAGAGGAAGAATATATGCTATTTGTAATGTACGCAAACCACCGATTGTGAAGAAAAACGCATAGTACATAATTGCCTGTTGCGGAAATATGGAGGAAATGCTTTCCACGATCGGACGAAATGAATCGAGCTCAACATACCATCGTGCGTTGTACAGGTTTGCATAGACACTGTCCCAATTCATCGCTGACTGCGGCAGTGATCCATATATCAGCGCCATGATGACAAGAAATATCTCAACCAGCACCAATGACGACAATCCTTTGTGGATTTCC
>DATEVM010000061.1:0-3018 GCA_035281785.1 Patescibacteria group bacterium | reverse complement strand
TGTTTTTCAAAACGCTCTGGAACAAACTTTACACGTTTTTCTTTCACCGCTTTAATGGCTGGTTCTGCTAGAGGTTTCATTTTTACAAACCAGTTGGGGAGTACGAGTGGTTCGATGTCGTGGTTAGATTTATAGCAGACTGTGACGTTGTGCACGTAATTTTCATCAATTTTCTCGATAATGCCGTCAGTCTTCATGTCTTCAACAACCATAGCGCGAACTTCTTTTACAGATCGTCCATGATACTTCCTTGCGCGCTCCAAATATGTTGGATTTTTTTGTTGCGATGCCGGATCGTTTATGTACCAAGAAAAATCCATTTTCCCACGGGTATTAATGATTGGAGTGACCGGAAGGTTGTAGCGGCGGCCGAGCGCAAAGTCGTGCGCATCATGTGCTGGTGTCACCTTCATGATGCCGGTTCCAAACTCTGGATCAACCTCTTCATCTGCAACAATGAACATAGATACTGGACCAAGCACACCGACAACCTCGATCGTTTTTCCGATCCAGTCGCTATATCTTTTATCTTTTGGGTGTACAGCTAGGGCAACGTCTCGAAACTTCGTTTCTGGTCGAACTGTTGCCACAGTAAATTGTCCATATTTCATGTAGTAGAGTGGATCTTTACGTTCAAGGTGTGAAACCTCAAGATCGGCAAAGGTAGTTCCGCATTTAGGACAATAGTTGACGATGTAGTGGTCTCGATATACTAATCCATCCTTCACCATCTTCGTAAATGTGTCGTAGACTGTTTGAACAACATGGTCGTCTAGCATGAATGTTTTTCTTGACCAGTCAAGCGAAAACCCAAGCATCTTGAGTTGTTCTTCAATGAGCCCAGAGTTGTTTTTTACAAACGCATAAATGTCGTTGTACAGTGTTTCCCGGTCAAAATCGAACCGAGATTTCCCCTGCTTCGCTAAATGTTTTTCATATACATATTGCGATTCGTATCCAGCATGATCTGTTCCAGGTATCCATACTGTTGGGTGACCCATCATCCGTTTCCATCGAATTAAAATGTCTTCAATGACGTACATTGCATGGCCGGCATGAAGCGACGCGTTCGCGTTTGGGGGAGGAAGGAGAACTGAAAATGGTTCCTTTTTACTTTTATAGTTCGGTTGGAAAACTCCACTCGAATCCCATAGAGTGTACAGATTGCGCTCGTGATCCTGATGGGAAAATGCTTTTTCCATGATCTGTATTATAGCGCTCGATGCCTCTGCTTGAAACAACGAACCAACCTTGCAAGTGAGGGATTGACTTTGTGGTATGTGCGGCGCAAACTGCACCTAATCATGCATTCGCAACGATGGCGACATAAGCGTGAAAACACATAAAACAATTGAGCGGCCCAGTGCCGCTTTTTTATTGTTAAAGGGAAATTCGGGATGAGTATTGAAGTCGTAAAATCAATCTTTGACCTTCTTTCTCCGGAGAATGCCGCTGCAATTGCCGCAATGTTTACATGTGGTTTTCTTGCGTTTTCAGCGGGAACGTGGAGAGAGATTATGAATAGAGACGGCGGCAAGAGTGTTAAAAGCGGACTCGGTCCTCCTGAACATAGGGTTGAGGCTGCTCATATTAATCACCAAAGAGGTTGGAGTTACGACAAAGCATCAAACGGGAGAGTGCTCACCATTCAAGAACACTACGAGGAACATATTTTTCACCACAGAGACGGAAAGAGGAGTGGACGTTGTAGAAATGGTTGTTCTGTTGAGGGTAATTTACACGCAGCGGTTCTCATTTGGGATCGTATGACACAGAGTGAAAGAGAGGGACTGTCGCCACCTCCGGTTTCTGAAGAGGCGCAAGTTGAGACGGCGTTTTTGGATTCAGTTGGGTGATATGTCGCAAGACTAGACGGGATACGTATACATGTCTGCCGAACTTATTATTGCAGCGGAACTCTTGAAAAACCCACTCGTTGCAGAAGCGCTCACTCTCCTTGGGTCAACACTTGTTCTTGTTTTTACCGATCGCCAACGACAGTGGTTTAGAGAGCGCGATGAAGGAAAGTGCCAATTTCCAACAAAGGTCACAAAGCGAAAAGGCGAAATTGACTCGTACGAAGTTTGTGGGTCGCCAATAGATGAGATTCATCACATTGTTCCGCAACGTTGGGCCTCGTTAGTCCTGGGTTGGCTTTGGGAACAGATTGACACTGGTGAAAATGGAGTAGGTTTATGCAAAAAACATCATAGAGACTTTATTCATAAAGATATGGCAAGCGCAGTGAGATGGTTTTGGGTGGATAAAAAAGCAATCGAAAAAGTGTTGGAAAACCGGAAGAGATTATGTGAAAGAGGAAAAAGATATTGGGATACCAAATGGGATTCCGTGTTACTCCACATTGCAGCGACACGAACCGCAGAGTTCGAAGCTGAATTTCCAAGAAGAAGGAATGGACACCATACAGAGCATGATGAGTAGGCTAAAAACCTATCGTCTCTTCAAGTGACTGAGCGTTGCGTAGCATGCGTTGTGCCTCTGCAATCTCCATTTTCTTTTGTGTCAACCAAGTGTTGAGATTCAGAATGGGAAACTGTTTACTAGCTACCAACAATGCAAAAACATCCTCAAGGGAGGCCTCAGCGTTTTGAGCCTTGATGTCCCAGTATGCGGTTTCAATTGGGTTTTCTTTGGGTGTGCTCATGAGGGAACTATACTCTTGGACCTAAAAAAACGCAAGCAAGTTATTGTAAGCCAACTCCGCGAAGATATACCGCAGCCCATGGCTGATATGTTGTCTTAAACGTTGTGCGTTGGAGTGTCTTGTTTTCCCTGGTAACTGTATACAGAAAACTTGTTTTTGTTCCTGGAGCCGACCAGTCAACTTGTTTGGTAGATCCAATTGGGAGTGATGGATCGTCTTGGTACACCGTGGCTTTTGGCGATGTTACGTCATACACGCGATGATTTGAAATGGTGGATACGCGACCGTCGGATGTTCCCCACAACTCGATAACGAGTCTCAAATTTTTTAAGTCTGCTGTTGCGGTAAGAAGT
>DATEVM010000060.1:0-10033 GCA_035281785.1 Patescibacteria group bacterium | reverse complement strand
TACTAATCGCGCCAAATAATACAAAGCGGCATCAACATTACTTGCCCGCATGCTTTTTATGAAAGCACTGATTGTGTTGTAGTGTTCTTCGCCATGTTTATCAAAACGTAAATGTTTTGACTGCAATGTGTCTTTTAATGCCTCAATCGTTAACTTTCCATATAAGTCATGAGCGTTTTCTATCATAGTGATCGCTTGTCGTGCATCGCCATTTGCCATAGCAACGAGCCAGTCTTTTGCCTCGGACGGCATTGTTATTCGTAATTCTTTGAGCGATCTGTTGATAACGGTCAACATTTCATCGTTTGTAAGTTCGCGTAAAACAAAAACTCGACAGCGAGATAACAATGGGGCGATGATCTCAAAACTTGGATTTTCCGTTGTTGCTCCAATAAGCGTGATGCGGCCGGACTCTACATACGGCAACAAAAAATCTTGTTGCGCTTTATTAAATCTGTGAATTTCATCTAAAAAGAATACTGTTCGTTTTTGTGAATCTGCCGCCGCATCTACAATCACTCGCACATCTGCTTTTCCAGCCGAAACAGCTGATAACTCGAGGAAGTCCGCATCAATAGCATTTGCCAAAATGCGAGCCAAACTGGTTTTTCCAACACCAGGAGGTCCCCAAAAAATCATAGAAAATAATCTTCGTTTTTCAACGGCTACACGTAATAGTTGTCCTTCGCCAATTAAATGCGATTGACCAATAAGTTCTTCTAATTTTTTTGGTCTGATGCGAGCAGCGAGCGGAGTTCGCTCCACCTGTTCCCCACTCCCCTTTTCGGTTTTTATTTGTGTCATATGAAAACTCTAGTCTATATCAAAGATTGTTGTCAATGGATAAGATTTGTTATGATGGTCTTCATGCTTGTTTTTAATCACACAGAAAGGATATCTTGATCATTCTCGTTCTCTTTGCGTTTCTTGCTGGTATTGTTACGATTCTCTCCCCATGCATCCTGCCAATACTACCCCTCATACTTTCCGGATCTATTGAGACTGGAAAAAGCCGTCCAATAGGGATCGTAGTCGGCTTCATCGCAAGTTTTACTTTTTTTACGCTTGCGCTGTCGACAATTGTAAGAAGCTCCGGTTTTGATCCAGACATTTTAAGATCGGTTGCTGTTGTTCTGCTTTTTGTCTTTGGACTATCGATGATTATTCCCAAGATACAGGGACTACTTGAGTTGCTGTTTAGCAAACTTTCATCGCTCGTTCCAAACACAAGTCAAAAGACTGGTCTTCTGGGAGGACTTATTATTGGAGCAAGTCTTGGTCTCTTATGGGCGCCATGCGTTGGACCAATTCTTGCGTCGGTCATTGCGCTTGCAGCAACAAGTGCAGTGTCATTACAGACAACGATCGTTACGCTTGCATACTCTCTCGGAACAGCCATTCCCTTGTTCGCTATTATGATTGGCGGTCAAACTCTCTTATCTCGAGTTCCTTTTCTCGTCCGGAACACAATGCTAATTCAACGTAGTTTTGGAGTGTTCATGATCATTACCGCAATCGTTATCGCTTTTGGATACGATCGAAAGTTTCAGACACTTGTGATCTCTGTGTTTCCGAACTATGGAGCTGGACTTACAAAACTTGAGGATAATCCAGCCGTTCAAAGCGAACTTGAAAAGTTAAAAAATGCTCCAAAACAAGAAAGGGAAACATCTATGCTCGAACAAATACTGAAACAGGATTACGGACTTGCACCAGAACTTATCGGCGGCACACATTGGGTAAACACAACCCCACTTACAATAGCGGGACTTAGAGGAAAAGTCGTCCTTATCGACTTTTGGACCTACACATGCATCAACTGTATTCGTACACTTCCATTCGTCACCGGATGGTATGAGAAGTACAAAGACCAAGGACTGGTTGTCATCGGTGTACACTCACCTGAATTTGAGTTTGAAAAGAAAACGGAAAATGTCGTGATGGCGATGAAAGACTACGGAATTAATTATCCCGTCGTACAGGATAACAACTTTGCTATATGGCGAGCATATGACAATCGCTATTGGCCTGCAAAATACTTTATCGACAAGGAGGGACACATTCGTCGTACACACTTTGGTGAGGGTGACTATGAAGCTTCCGAGAAATTTATTCAAGACCTATTGGCCGAAACAGGCGTGACAGTAGCCAAAGGCACTCTTCAATTAAAAGAGGTTAAAACGCAAGCGAGAACACCAGAAACGTACCTGGGGTATGAACGTGAACAGCTTTTAGAGTCCCCTGAAACTGTTAAAAAAGATTCACCTCAACAATACACTGCACCGAAAGAAGTGAGTCGTAGTTACTTTGCACTCAGTGGTACTTGGACTGTTGGATCTGAATACGCAATGCCAAGCATTAACAGCTCCCTTCTTTCAACTTTTGAAGCGAAGGAAGTATATCTTGTTATGCGACCAAAAGATGGAACGGGGGGTGGGCGCGTCCGTGTTCTTCTGGATGGTAAGCCTGCAGGCGAATCGGTTGCAGGAGACGATGTGCAAGAAAGCATTGTTACAGTAGATCAAGATCGTCTATACAGACTCATAAAGCTGGGGAAAACAGAAATCCATTCACTAAAACTAGAATTTCTCGATGGTGATATCGAGTTGTACGCGTTTACGTTTGGGTAGGTGCTTTCTTTCTTTGAATCTCGGCTTCAATCTTGCCCCAAAGGTTTTTTATCACAACGCGGATATTAACCAAAACTTCCAGTTGAGCTTCTTGCTGGCGAGTCTTTCCCGTTGGTGGAGCGCTCTTGTCTATCTGTTCCGAAAGAACACCAGCATGTTTGACTAATTCATCAAAAAGTTTTTGCGTTCGTTGCAGATCTTGTAGTGCAAGGAATGCAAGCATCGCGTGTTTTTCTTTGAGAAAGAGTTCAACGAAGGTTTCACGCAGTTGATCAATATGTTCAACGTCAAGTGATGACACTTTTCCTGGATTATCAACAAATGTATCAAGAATTTGTCGCCATCGATCGACCGAAGTCTGCTCGACTTCATCACCCATGTGAATTGACGGATATGTTACTACTTCAGGAGCACCCCATTTGATCTTATTCTTTGGCTCAGCAGACATACCAAGCATCCTATCTATTCCAGCACCTATTCTTCCAAACATACGCTCCTCCTTTATTCAGTACTCCTAACAACAATCGCGTCCTCATATCGTACTCCAAACTTCCCGGCCTCGTAATATCCCGGCTCGATAGTAACTACCGTGTTATTCAATAAAATCTGGTCTTCCAACGGCCTCAGCAACGGATCTTCATGAATTTCCAACCCTATCCCGTGGCCCAAGCTGTGTGGCATTTTTTGTTCTAACCCTTCGTACATAAATGATTGTTGAAGTGTATTGTATAGTTGCTTCCCCGTTACACCAGCACGAACGGCTGCAGCGCATGCAGATTGGATGCGTTGAATTTTTTTATACGCTGTCCGGTACGATTCCTCCACTTTCCCAATAAAAAAGCACCTTGTCATGTCCCCGCAGTATCCGCGATACGTTGCTCCAACATCAACTAACACAATGCCGTTCTTCGGCAACTGAATATGTTGTGGTACATAATGCGGATGACTTGTCCCAATGCCTGATGCAACAATTGGCGGAAACGCCATACCATCCGCTCCCAACCGTATCGCCTCACTCTGCAAAAAGTTTGCAGCAGATATTTCTGTAAAAGACGATGTGTTTGTAAGAACATTTTTTTCAACTAATTGAAATAGTTCTTTCGTTATCTCTATAGCTTTTTGTATACACGTGAGTTCGTATTCATCTTTTATCATTCGGCAGCGTTCAATAAGTCTTCCTCCATCAGACAGCTTTATTCCACTTTTGCCACCTATTCTTTTCCATTCAAGAACGCTTAAATCGTGTTCTTCCACAAGAAGGACTCGGGGCGTTTCATCTTTCAATACATTCGCGAGAAGAGCATGTAGCCCAATGCGGTCAACATCAACAATAAGTTCAATCTTATTCTGCAAAACAACGTCAAGCATTTTTGCTTTTTCGCTATACATAATAGGAACAAGAAGTTTTGTGTTTCCTTTTGCCGGAACGAATACTAACGCCTCTCGTTCGGCATCTGATACTCCGTAAAATCCTGTGAGATAGCGCACATTTGCAGCATGCATCGTTACAAGCGCATCGCCACCACGGTCGACAATCAGCTGTTGCACTGCAAGAATGCGCCTACGCATCAAATCATTCTTTTCTACCGCAGATCTGTTATGCATTTCCAGGCTATTGTATACAAAGAATTCATCATGGTATAGTGAAGAAAGTATCAATCCTAAAGGAGAAACATGGCGAAGAAAACTGCCCGAAAAACCACACCACGCGTTAGCAGCAAAAAGAATACTGCAATGGCTGCTATTGCATATGTTCTATTCTTTATCCCCTTACTCACAGACGCTAAAAAAGATTCATTCGTCATGTTTCATGTAAAACAGTCAATCGTTTTGCTTATCGCTGGCGTTGGCTGGAGCATTGCGGCAAAGTTTTTATACTACATTCCGGTACTCGGTGTTATTGCGGGACTTGCCGGATTAGTAATTGATATCTTTTTGCTCATCGTTTGGGTAAAAGGGATTATGAATGCGTTAGGCGGCAAAACGGAAGAACTTCCTGTCATAGGAATGTACGCAAAACAGTTAAAGTTCTAAACATCTTGTTTTTTATAGACTTCGAATTGGCATAGCCTCTCTGCTGTTGTGTAAAAGTGTCATATCGCACTCACAGTTGTTCTATGCTACAGTAAAAAACCAATACGGAGGTACAACATGGAAGAACAACAGCATGAAGAAGTTTCTGAACAGGCACAAAAAAGTACCCCCTCTACACTCGTAACGATTGTTATGTCGCTAGTATTGGTTAGTGCTCTTGCGTTTGTTGCAAAAAGCACCGGACTTACAAAGAAAAAAGAAAAGGCTATAGCAGAACCCACACCAATAGTGATTAGTTCTCCGTCTCCATTGTCTTCGCTTTCTCCATCTCCATCGCTTTTACCATCGCCCACAGCAGCTGTGACAACAGTAAATCCTTCCCCTACGGCAAAACAAGAAAACATTATTGCCGTTTCGTTAGAAACCGGAAGTTATTATTACAAACCAGATGTTATCAGAGCAAAAAAGGGGCAAACGGTACGAATTGAACTAAAAAGTGTGAGCATGATGCATAACTTTGTTATAGATGAGCTTGGCGTTGCTATGCCTATCACAAAATCAGGAGATACATCCACTGTAGAGTTCGTCGCGAGCAAGACGGGAACGTTTGAGTTCTATTGCTCCGTTGCGAATCACAGAAAAATGGGTCAGGTAGGTACGTTGGTTGTAACAGAGTAATAAGAGTAATAAGAGTAATAAGAGACTAAAACAGATTCTCTTTTTTGACTTGTCAGACCCTTCTTATACAAATTATCTTGAAACCTCAATTACTGTTCCGTTTTCTGCCGCACATGCTTTAACGGTAATAATATTGTTCGCATTCGCAACGACCGAGTATTTTGTTGCAGAAGCTGTTCCGTTGCTTGGGTCAACAGGCATAGTCTTTAGGTATGTAACCAGTAATGAAGAAAGATCGAGGCAAGCATCTGCAGCCCCGGAACAAGCTGTGGCCCCACCACTACCACATGTTCCCAGTTGCTTCTCTGTTGTGTCTATGCCGGCAGGAAGTGTCCCTGCATTGTCAACAATATACTCGTGAATCGCCGTAATAATACTATCAACGTCGATCCATCGATGTGAGTTCCTGGCATCTGCAAAACGCTGAACCGGATTGAGCGAAACATACACGATCGTCGCAAGCACCGCAATAATTGCAACCGTAATCAGCACTTCAATAAGAGTGAAACCTGAATTTGTTGTGCGCTTGCTCATCATAGTTTTTTTGGCGGAGAGGGCGAGATTCGAACTCGCGAAGAGCTTGCGCTCTTAGTAGTTTTCAAGACTACCGCACTCGACCGCTATGCGACCTCTCCAGGTATGGAAATTGTACCAGATTCGTCTTTTAACGCCGACAGGTAATTGTAAGCTTCTATCTGTATCCTATATACGTGCTTCTCGACCTCCTTTTTCCTCCCTACTGCCTGTACTGCCAGACTTGGGGTTCGTATCTCTGTAAAAAGTGCCTTTCTTTTGTTCATTTTTTTGATTTTTCTATTTGCCCAATGTGCGATCGTCCCTCCCACCATCATCAAACACACGACGTCTGTAAAACTCCAATAGGCCTTGATGGTCTTGTTACAACTGCACAGTACAAAGAGCCCATATCTTCCCTTTTAAAAGGAGTGAAGTACGGAGGTGTATTTGATGTAATGAGAGTTGTTGCAAAACTCACACATGCACACTGGCCCATCGACGTTCCAAAACTTGATCTACTCATCCCAATTCCTTTACATCAACAGAAAAAAAGACTGCGGGGATTCAATCAGGCCGAGCTATTTGCAAAAGAGTTAGGAAAACTTCTCAATATTCCTGTAGAAACAAACTGTTTGGAAAAAACTACAAGAACACCGCCACAGGCCTCCTTCACACGAAAACAGCGAGTTTTAAGAACGGACTTTGGATTTGATTGTGTTAAGTCTAGGATTATTCAGGAAAAAAATATTGGACTGGTTGATGACATCATGACGACCGGATCAACAATGCGTGCTGGAGGATCTGTTCTAAAACGCAACGGGGCGAAAGAAGTCTGGGCTATTGTCTTTGCTCATGCATACTAGAATTAATTAGCTGCGTCCAGGTTTTCGCCTGAATCAACCTCGGGATATGTGCTCCCGATAAGGTCAATGCTATGATACGCAATCCCTTTTTGAAGCTCAGCAATTCTGCCTTCAATAATTCTAATATGTGCCTCGGCTTTTTCGGACTGAAAGCGGTCCTGATACACATTGAGTGTAGTTAAAAAACGCTGCAGCTCATCGATCTGATCTTGAAACTTCATTTCCTGAAAAACGATGCCGTCAGTCCATAAGATAAACTGGGCGATGTGGTTTTCAATTTGAGCCTCTGAGAGCTTTTGAAGCTGTTCTTCACCAATGTATTGAGGACGACTTTCAATAGACATATATCCACACTCCATGAAAATACAGCCTACCAATTTTGTGGAGATGCGCGGTATCGAGCCGCGGTCCGTAAGAGAATTTCATCATCATCTACATGCTTAGAATGTTTTTGGTTAGGAATAGCCAGTAAACAATCAAACTGTGTCTATTCCCCAAATGTCAAAGATTTAGACGGTTGCGACATTTTAACAACCGCTACCACACTGACTGAGTTTCCACCTATACAGCTTCATCAGTGAGAAAGACCGTATAAATGCCGATTGTCCTTACGCGAACGCAGGTGCGACCGGAGTAAAGAGACCCGCGACAGAATCGAGAGTGTTCTTCACTGCCTGTGCAATTTTGTTGACAGTTATGTTTTGGCACTTTTACGTTTGAGCCAAAACGGCATGCGGATGGTAAAGAGCTCGTTACGTCGAATCACTACATCCCCGTAACAACCCGTATTATAGGCTATAACTCGGCATAATTCAAATGCCCCCGAGGTGTACATTTACTCGAGAAAAATGGATAAATTCAAGCAGAAGTTGACCGGAATCATGAAAAGAAGTTACGAAGTACAGCCCTCTATATTATTGTCTTTCCTTGAGGTCTTTCTCGCTTTCACGTTGAAGATCGCGTTTTCGCAGTTCGTCACGTCGCTCATACAACTTCTTTCCACGAGCAATTGCCAGCTGGACCTTAATGAGGTTCTTCGTCAAAATAACTGCAAACGGAATGAGCGATAGCCCTTTTGTATCTTGTGCGTGTTGTAGTTTCAATATTTCATTTTTATGAAGCAAAAGTTTACGGGTGCGTTTGGGGTCATAGTCCTCAACCCTCGCAAACGGGTACGGAGGAATTTGCATATTAATAAGAAGCGCATCTCCCTGAATAACGCGAACATACGAGCCCACCAAGCTTCCCCTTCGCAATCGAACCATTTTTACTTCAGAACCAGACAACCGTATTCCAGCCTCAAACTTTTCGAGAAGTGTGTTTTCTGCTCGTGCTTTGCGATTTTCAATCAATAGTTCCATGCGGTGATTTTACTCTAGATCTAATGAATACACTACCGATCCGGAAACGAGAAAGGCTGTTTTGCCGTCAGGGGAAACGATCATATCACTAACTGTAGAAAGATCTTTTGAAATGAATTGTTTTTGATACTCTCCTGTTTTTGTGAGTATAACAACACGTTGTTTGTTTGGTTCCAACACATAGATATTATCGTTATCCTCTGAGGTAAAAAGAGTAATTGCTGAGTCAAACGGTTGCAACATACCTGTTACTGAGAATGAAACCTTACTTCCCTGCGCCAACACGAAGATCTTGCCGTCCGATGTTCCAATCCACACTCTCCCATCTATCGCAACAGACGTAATCGTTTTCTTGTCTAAGCCCTGGGTTGTTCTAAACCAGCTTGAGCCTTCCCCATATCCAGTTCCTTGTGCCGAAAGTTTTTGAAAATCCCCCGTTTCTTTGAAGTAGACATATGCATTCGTTCCGAAAAGTCTCAAAATGTCCGGTCTTTCTTCCTTCTTAAGCACAGAGCTCACTCTTTTCCCATCGGTATAGATCCCAAACTCGCCGACGTCATTCTCTCCTAACACAAACACTTGCTTGTCCCTTAGCGAAACACTTGAGGCATTCTTTATTCCTTTCAAATCCACAACAGAAGGCTGCTTCGTCTGCACATCAAGTTTGATCGCAGAACCCTCCCCGTCTAAAAATACGGCAGTGTTCTTTTCGATTGAGGCTCTTTTTGCAAGAAAAGCTGACTTTACCAGCTGGAAATTATAAAAAAGTTGCAGGGAATCAAGATTATTTTCTCCTGATATTTCTTGAAAAAACGCCTGCGCTTCTTCCAATGACTTGCGAATACGAGATGCCTCATAACTTTTTGGGTTTACTTGGTTCAGTTTTTGTTGGAGTTGGTCAGCAGCATGTCGAGCAGCTTCTCTTGCCACAGAGGGATTACTGTTTTGAGAAATTTTTGCCTGCTCAATTATTTGAAGAATAGGTTGAAGCTCTGAGGTAATACTTTCTTCACGTTTTTTTGACTGGAACATG
The DNA here is from genome assembly GCA_035281785.1 of Patescibacteria group bacterium. GTDB lineage: Bacteria > Patescibacteriota > Microgenomatia > UBA1400 > UBA12028 > DATEVM01. The sequence goes on along the minus strand of DATEVM010000060.1, from coordinate 918 downwards.
CTCCAAATGATAATGAGTGCTATCGTGCTCGCACAAAGCACAAAGCCAAAAACAAGTGCTGTCCTTTTTCTAAACTCTGGCGTCCGCATACGAATAGATGGTGTGCCAGAAAGTTGTTCATTCATCATGCGCGCACCGGAAGTAAAAAAGCTCCGAACCGCCTTCATACTACTGCCTGCGACAGCGGCAACAGCATCTGTATCTTCCATTGTTTCTTTCTGCAAAACCGCATCGGACGTCTCCTTGTCGCCTTGGTCGGCAAACCCGTAATACTGGAGAATGTAGGCCGCAGCCTCAGACTGGCGAGTAGCTTTTTGCAATAAAATTGCTGCGCGGTCAGCAAGCTCTTCAGCGGTACTTCCGTCTAGGTCTGCAATTTGTTCAATTTCATCGAATATTCCTTTTGTACCAAGTAAAAACATGTCGCCATCTAAGATTGATCCCGCCACTACTTTTAACGGCTCGCTCTCAACCACCACCCCTTTTCTGCTTCCGCGCTTTAAAATAATTTTTCCGTGGTTCATTGACCAAAGATATGCCCGACCGCCATCCGCAAGCATTGCGGAAAAACTTAACAGCGAAATCTTATACTTCTCACAAAGTTTTTCTAATGCGGATGATAACTGTGAAATATCAGAAAAAGGAAGCTTTTGAAGTTCCTCGACAAATGTTCTCCCCTGAACTCTATTGCGTTGACTGTCTTTGATACAAAATGCGGCAACAAAAGAAGTATGCTCATCACGAGCATGGTGAAACACTTGCGGCCAGTGCTCCCGGTCCGACACGCCGACTACTGGAGCGGCAGAGAGCATCATACTCTTCCATCATACACAATATTTACTTGAAGATATGCATGTATCCTATAACAGGGAAAGAGCCAACAGCCATACAACGACTGTTGCAGCCATATGTGCATAC
>DATEVM010000059.1:0-3359 GCA_035281785.1 Patescibacteria group bacterium | reverse complement strand
CTTCTATGGGGCTACCTTACAATCAACATCTTCATTCCGTATTTTGCAGGAACTCCATATCAGTACATGTCTGACTTCCCCAAAAACCCTGTGCGTTTTATGCAATCATTTGTGAACAGTGATCAAAAGAGAGAGACGCTTCTTATTACGTTTGGGAGCTTTGCATTCTTGCCATTGTTGGCACCCATTACGTGGCCACTTATTTTCCAAGACTTTGTGCCAAGATTTATTCCTGAGGTGAGTGGTCGCGCAACGCTAGGTCTTCACTACAGCGCAATGATCGCTCCTATCATGGGTCTTGGAGTGGCATACGGTTTGGCCTTGTTGTTTACATACGTCATCAAACATGTAAAGGTGCAGTGGGCCGTGTCGCTCGCACTCATGATTCTCGCTCTCTATCTCCATCAATTTGTGTACCATGGGCCACTTGGACTTGCGTATAACCGTGATTTTTATCGCCACAGCTCAGAGTTTGGATTTTTGAACAAGCTCATCGAGTTAGTGCCGAAGGATGCAACGGTGATGACACAGAATAATCTTGCATCGCACTTTACGCATCAAACTGTGTGGCTCTTTCGCCCGAACTACGATTATTACAATCCGGAATACATGGTATTCGATCTACGAGATGGCCAAAACATGAATGACTTTTTTGGCGGAGGAGATGTGCCCTCAATCTATCGTGCGGTAAAAGAGGATGTAAAGTATGAGTTGATCTATAGCACAAAAGAGCAGTTTGTGTTTAAGCGTAAGAGTTGAGGTTTATTGTACTTGTAGCTTCTTTACCCGAATCTTTCCGAATGCTTTTTCTTCTATCGGTGTTGTTTGACCAACATTCTCAATCCAAGTTTTTTCCCAATGAGGATCAACGTTTTTTTCTATCACGATGTACATAATCTGTGCCCGATCAGCCTTATCGGAAGGAAACCAGAGGGTTTTGAGATAGACCCATGCATGCGGCTGATAGTAGGGAATTGTGTATGCGTCAAATCTATAGTCTTGCCCACGTGCGTCCTCATGAATCCAAAAAAGAGCTGCCCGTTGATCTTTGTAGTTAAGATCGTCTTGAATTGTTCGATAAAACACGTCTTCGTTACGATGAAGTCTAATGACTGTTTGTGTAAAACCCATCAGAATCGCAATAATGAAAGGAATAAGATAGACGGCGTACTCCTTTTGTTGCCAGTACCCGCGAATCGCGAGCGTCGCCAATCCTATGTACCCTATGCCAAACCCAACGTAAACCTGTGTTGCCTGCACATTTTCGGTAAAAAAGAGAAGTGGTAGTGTCGCCAAAATCCAGACTAAGAAGAAATGAAGCTGTACTCGGTTCTGTTTCTCTTTCCAGTCCAGGATAAGGCCTCCCAAGAACAACAGCATAAAGATTGAGATGCCAAGGTTATCGGACCGGCTTCTATTAAAAAGATTCCTCATAACCGCAACTTTTTGTTCATTCGCATAGAGCTTTACCGAACGAGCAAGATCAAGCTCACGTTTATGATCTGTTTTTCCTTGCAAATATCCGACAACAGTGTTTCCGATAATATTTGCATTTCTCATGTTGAAGAGTGCCATCGGCGAAAGAAGAAGTAGTGCGACTCCTATAGATACACCAATTTCCTTCCAACGTGGAAATGGAATAAGTTTCGTCACAACAAGCAAGAAAAAAAGAAAAGGTAGTGAGATAAAAAGCGCAATCTCAAACTGTGCAGCAAAAAGAAGTGAAAACGCAGCAAGGCACCAATCGCGAAGTGAGCGCGATGTTTTATAACGCCACAATAAAAACATTCCTAAAGGGACTAAGAGCATTGCAGGAGATACATTCGACAGCCATCTTGCAAAGAGAATCTGCTCATAGCTCTGTGCCGCAATAAGCGCCGCAACAAGGCCATAACTTTTTGATGATGTTACCGATCGTACACCTGCATATATAAGGAGGACTGTCAGCGATGACAAGAACACCTGAAATGCTGCAAGACCCAAGGGGTTCCCTCCAACGAGAAGGAATGGGATGACCATGAAGTAGTAGTACCAAGCGCCGTGAAACACTCCGGTAATATCTGTTTTTGGTCCAACGAGTTGAAAGTCTTTCAAATGTGCAATATCGCGGATGATTATGGCATCCCTACCTTGCTCAAAACCAAAATAAAGATGTTCGGGAAGTCGATACCATCGCAGTGCGAATGATAGTAAAAAAAGAATGACAAGGATGAGTGCTTCTCGGCGCATATTCTCAGTATATATGATTGCGAGTTTTTCCGTTTTATATACAAGTCGAGCGAGCTTGATGACGAGCGTCTCTCTCCTACTCTGCGAAACTCGTATATGATATCGTAAACGTATGAGGTTTAGGCAGCTCTCAAAAGACACAATCTTACTCATTTTGTTGGTTGCGGTAGCGTTTCTTTTTCGGGTTGGATACCTCCTTTCAAACGTTATCCCATTCAGTTTCGATCACGGAAAAGACTCTATCGCAATATTGCACATGATTCTTACATACTCTCCGAAGTTCATCGGCCCATGGACAAGTATTCCTGGGGTGTTTTTTGGCCCGGCGTGGTACTACTTACTTGCTCCGGCATACCTATTAACAAAAGGAAATCCCGTTTCAGGTGCATGGACGATGGTTGCACTCATGCTCGTTCAGGTTGTGATTGTGTGGAAAAAAGTGGGACGGTTGGAAGCAGTCGTGGTTGCTTCGGGAACAGCGTGGCTCATTCTTTCAAAAAGCGCGTGGAATCCGTTTCCGATGACGCTGATTGGATGGCTTGTTGTAATCATGTTGAAAGATGTATATGAGAAGAAAAAGATATCGGTTCGACAATCTTTCTTCTTGTTTATTATTGCTTCATTTGGGTTCCATTTTTCAGCAGCCTTAGCTGTGTTTTTGCCGATTACAATCGTAATATCGCTCCTATGGATGCGCGTAGAGATCACAATAAAACATGTCGTTGCAGGTATTACCGGCTTGCTTCTTCCATTTCTTCCACAGGCAGCATTTGAGCTGAAGTTCAACTTTATTCAGACGAAGGCGTTGATCGCGTACTTTTCTGCCGGTGAGACAAACCCATTTTCTTTCGGAAAAGTGATGTCAGTAGTCCAGTCGTTTTGGGGTGAGGCGAAGTTGGCTTTTCTTCCTGAGTTTCGCGCTTTGCAAAAGGTTGGAACCGGTTTGCAATGGATAGCAAAAACAGGAATATTTTTGGGTTTTGCACTTTGGTTGAAGAACATCAGAAAAACGAAAAGCGATTGGGTGCTTCCAGTTGTTGTTCCGGCACTCATCATTCCACTCGTTGGTTTCTTTTTCCTTCACTTCAATATTTGGTATGTGCAAGGTTTGCTCTCGTTTGTTGTCGTCA
>DATEVM010000058.1:0-5616 GCA_035281785.1 Patescibacteria group bacterium | reverse complement strand
AGACAACCGTAGAGAGTAAAAGCAAACTCGCGGCGTACCTGGATGAGGTCCCTGTCCAGACTCTACGACCATGGAACGTGCTTCAACGCGGTTTACGTCATGCAGTTCAGCAGGGAGTTCCTGCAAATATTCTTGTTCTCCTCCTTTTGTTTCCGGTTATAGCTACGGCAATTGCAATTTTCCGCCATATTATTGGTTTACGCGGATTTGGAATCTATACACCGGCAGTGCTTGCTGTTGCGTTTATTTCAACAGGAATTGTGAGAGGAATAGCGTTATTTTCTGTTGTTCTCATAACGGTTGTTATCGGCCGATCCGTGTTGAACTTGTTCAGACTTCAATATCTACCAAGGACAGCGTTATTACTTTGGTTTGTGTCTTTTGCTATGTTTCTTCTCATGCTGGTATCACCATATCTACCTCTTTCCGGCATAGCATCGGTTGGCATTTTCCCATTACTTATGCTTGTGTTGCTTTCCGAAAACTTTTTGGAAGCTCAGCTGTTGGGAAACGCACTTCGCGCGCTGCAGCTTACGTTGGAAACTTTGTTTTTAGCGGTAATCGCTACGGTGTTTATGCGTACATTTGAGGTGCAAAAATTTGTGATGATATACCCAGAGTTAACGGTGATTCTTGTACTAGCGATGAATATTCTTGTTGGAAAGTACACAGGTCTTCGAGTATCCGAGTTTTTCAGATTTAAACCGCTTATTGACCCGGAAGAGTAGGGTCCTATATGGTAAAAATCCCATACATCCTTGGAATGAATGCGCGAGACCAGCTGTTTTGTTCTTTGAATTCATTAGATGCAAAACGATTCGGTTTTTCAAAAATCCGTGCAAAAGAATTTTTACGAAAACACGGTATTGGTATTGCAAGTTTGTATGCCGTTCTAACATCTCCGGAAGAGATACGAACCTTTGATTGGAAAAGCATTTATAGTGGTTTTGTCATAAAACCATCAAACGGAAGTGCAGGAAAAGGTGTTTTGGTTATTAAGGAATACAACAAACGTCAAAAAGCTTGGCAGGATGTTGAGGGAAAGTACTATACAGAAGACGATCTTCGCTTCCATGCAAGCAACATTTTGGATGGACAGTACAGTACTTGGGGGTCTTTTCCAAACGTTATCATCGAGGAACGAGTGCCTATTCATCCTGACCTGGAACAATATGTGCAGTATGGGACTCCCGATGTTCGTGTCATTGTGTTTAATAAAATCCCGGTGATGGCGATGACGAGGTTGCCCACCAAAGAGTCTGGCGGAAGAGCAAACTTGGATCAAGGAGCAATTGGACTTGGGATTGATATGGGAACAGGGAAGACCACGTACGGTGTTTCTGGAAAAAAGAAAGTATTTCGATTTTTTCCAGGTGCGCAGCAATCAACAGCAGGAATTCAGATCCCATTTTGGATGGATGTCCTTAAAACGGCTGTTCGAGCGGCCAATGCGACAGGGCTTACATACATGGGCGCCGATATCTTTGTCCATCCCGAAAAAGGACCCATTATTGCGGAGGTAAACGCCTATCCCGGTCTTTCAATTCAGGTGGCAAATCAAGCGGGACTTCGAAAACGGTTGGAACGTATTGAGGACATCGAGGCTCGAAATGTGAACCACGCAGTCAAAATAGGTCAATCCTTATTTGCTGAAACATACCCATTGGAATCTGAGGGGGATGTAACCGTTATCGGTCCGAAAGAAGAAGTCGAGATTTATGGAGAACATAAACGGACCAAGCGTGGTATCGCGCTTATAAACACAGCAAGGGAGTGGAGTGCGATTGCATACGGTACAGCAAAAGAACTTGGTCTTGCAGATATGAATCAAGTATTGTGGACAGAGTACGCAGAGGGGTCCGGAAAAGAAGTGGTTGTGCAGGTGAAATACAAACTCCATGGTCACGTTAAAACGACTGCAATGGTTGTGTCGAAACGTTTAAACGAAGGAAAATACATACTTCATTTAGGAAGAAGGGATTTAAGCGGTTTCTTGGTGAGTATGCAGAGGAGTGAAGCATGAACAGCCAGCAACGCCCAGTTATTGAGCTCGTCAATCCGTTAAACAAAGAACTTGAAAAGAAGAAGTTTTTATTTGACCCCATGTACAATCCTCAGCTCGTATATGCAAAAGGACTGAGAGAAGAAGACCTTGTGAAGTTTGGCCCAATCTCGGATGAATACTTACCGCAGGCGAAACATATACTGGATACGGTAATAAAGAAATGGGGAACAGAAAGTGCATTTTTGGAAGAATCTGACGGCGCAACATTAACGCGTGAAAAAATCACAGAAATTTCACAACGCTATCTCGAACAAAACAAAATAGACACCATTGTTCGCATTCGTTTTTCTTCTCGAGCCGTTTCACCGGCAAGCATGAATGAACATGTGCTAACATTTCGTCTCCCTCCTTCCCAGCGTGAGAGACGGATGGTCGGAACTCTTCATCACGAAGTTGGAACTCACTTTTTCCGTCGATATAACGACGAGCATCAGCCGTGGCACAAACAGCGATCGGTATTCAACCTCCATCCGCATTACGAAACAGAGGAGGGACTAGCGGTACTTCATGCGCATCTTCATCTTGATCATCCACACCTTTGGTTTGCAGCACTGTATTATCATCTCGTTTTTTGGGCGACGAAAATGTCATTTGTTGAATTGAACCAAGAACTAAAAAAGTATGTGGATGACAAAGAGCGTCGATGGAACATGTGTCTTCGTGTAAAAAGGGGAGTGAGTGACTCCTCGATTCCGGGAGCATTTAGTAAAGACCAAACATACTTGAGAGGCACGATTCATATGCTTGAGTGGCTTGAGAAGCATGACTACGACCCTCGACCACTCTATATAGGAAAAATTGCGACGGAGGATCTTACGCAAGCGCAGGGTATTGCAAACACATCGTGGAATACGAAACTGCCGCTCTTTTTACAGCAGTTTGATGCAACATACGTTGCAAGAGTCAAACTCATCAAGAAAGAAAACGGGCTATGAAAAGGATAGCGGTTGGAATGTCCGGGGGTGTTGACTCCTCGGTATCTGCTGCATTGCTTCAACAGCAGGGATACGTTGTAATAGGCGTATTTTTGGAGTGTTGGCGTGCGCCGGGGTGTCGTGCAGAAGAAGATCGAAAAGATGCGCTTGCGGTCGCTCTTCAGTTGGGGATCCCATTTGAAGTACTTGATTTCAAACAGCAGTATAAGGAAAAGATTGTTGAGCATTTTTTCTCGGAATACAAAGCAGGTCGTACTCCAAATCCCGATGTGCTTTGTAATAAGGAAATAAAGTTTGGGTTGTTTTACGACTGGGCGATGGAACACGGATTTGACGAGATTGCTACTGGTCATTACGCACGCATTGAAAAAGGGAAGAACGGGACTTCCCATTTACTCCGTGGGGTTGACGAAAAAAAAGACCAATCATATTTTTTGTATTTATTGCGCGAAGAACAATTACCACACATATTGTTCCCGATAGGCACTATGAAGAAAACAGAGGTGCGAAAAAAAGCGGGCGAACTTAATTTGCCTGTAGCACAAAAACCAGATTCACAAGGCATTTGTTTTATTGGCGAAATTAATGTCCATCAATTTTTGAAAGATCGACTGGGTGAAAACCCGGGGGAAGTTGTGAATACGGCAGGAGAGGTTATTGGTGAACATAAAGGACTATGGTTTTACACAATAGGACAACGACATGGGTTTACCGTAAAAGGGAAGATCCGTTCTTCCCACAATGAGTGGAAGCATATTATTCCGCCGTTTTACGTCATCGGAAAAGATATTAAACATAACCATCTCGTTGTTGGTTTTGGTGGAGAAACATTCGCTCGCACGTTTGTGATTTCGGACCCGCATTGGATTCATGGAACACCCGATGATCACGCGCATCAATACACCGCACGCATTCGACATGGCGGAAAACTCTTGCATATGGCCCTTTCTGGTGACCATAATGGAGCATGGCGCATCGTGTTGGATGAGTCCGCGCAGGGATTGGCCGAGGGGCAGAGCGCAGTGATCTATGATGGTGAGATATGTGTTGGTGGCGGTGCGATAAGTATGCCGGCGGCAGAATAAGGAAAGAACTATGGCACAAGATGATAAAAGAGAATCGATACAAGTTACGTCGACCGATCGAGAAAAGGCGGCATTGTACAACGTGCAACTTCTGCAAGAAGAACACCTAGATCGTTTTGTGGCTGCGTGGAAGGTACTTTCTGAAAAACCATATTTGAAAGAGCGTGTTCCGGAAGAGAAAAGACTTGATATTCTTTTTATCTCCGAAATATTCCAACAATTTACCCGAAGGCGTGCTGACTTTATGCGTTCTACAGAACTGCTCTCGCAGAGAGATCAGCTTAAACAGAAAGACTACGTAGATGACATTCAGCACTCTGATCGTCGCCTTGATGAAAAAACACTCGATGATGTGAGTTTTTATTCCGAAACTTTATTAATAGATGCGGTTGAGGCAGCGAAGGAGCGCATTCTTGAGATGGAACGAACGGGAAGAGATGAACTTACGGGTTTATGGAACCGTCGTCAATATGAACGATATATCGAATGGGTAAAACAAACTGGAAAAGAACTTGGGTACGAAGGTGCGTATGTTATTTTTCTCGACATAGATCATTTTAAATCGGTGAACGATACATATGGACATGAATACGGAGACATTCTTTTGAAGAGATTTGGATCGTTGCAGCGTATGGTGAGAACGACCGATACGGTTTTTCGATATGGTGGAGAAGAGTTCATCATGATTTTACCCACGGTGAAGGGGCCGATGACAGATGAACAACGAGAACAGTTTGTTGACCGTGTATTGAGAAATCTTGCAGAACAGCTGGATTTTCCGTTAGATGGTGGTGAACTATTGAAGAAGACATTTAGCGCCGGAGCGGTGTACTTTGACTTTTCTGACCAAACGCCAATCGAAGATGCTGTGAAGAAGGCAGACGACCTTCTTTATGCGTCAAAGAAAACCGGACGAAACAAAGTTTCATTCGAAGATGGTTATGCGGCATCGCTTCGAAGAGACGTTCCCGCCGAACCGGCAGAAACACCATAAATCCAGAGGCATTGACAACTTCTCCAGATTTGATATTATATCCCTCGCCATGAGAACCTAATGTTTTTGACCATGATGGGAAAAATCGCCCCGAAGGTCGGGGCTTTTCGTTTTCATAAGCACCTCGCAACACCTCAAGCAGTGTGTTGCTTAGCCCTTTAACAAGTACAGATCGACACACACTCAACCGCTTACACAGTGGCAGGAAGATTCCGTAACGGAATGTTTTCTGTTCGCTGCGTAAGCATCGAATTTTTTAAATATTCCGTTAATTCTTAACTTTGATATAAGATCAAAATTCTTTTCTGAGAATTTGATCCTGGTTCAGGATGAACGCTGGCGGTGTGCCTTAAGCATGCAAGTCGAGCGGGTGTAGCAATACATCAGCGGCAGACGGGTGCGTAACACGTAGGAATCTACCTCTTAGTGGGGAACAGCTCGCCGAAAGGCGGGGTAATACCGCATAAGTTCGAAAGAAGAAAGGGCTTAACAGCCCGCTGAGAGATGAGCCTGCTCGCCATCAGCTAGTTGGTGGGG
>DATEVM010000057.1:0-6283 GCA_035281785.1 Patescibacteria group bacterium | reverse complement strand
TTACCACTTCAACAAAATCATCCTCAAAAAGGTTGTCACCAAGAATGAGCGCGACATCCTCGTTGTCTATAAAGTTTTCACCAATAAGGAATGCTTCTGGGAGACCATTTGGCTTGTCTTGCACCTCGTAACTGATTTTGCAGTCAAAATCTTTTCCACTGCCTAGGAGTTTAACAAAGTCACCAGCATGATCTGGTGCAACGATCACGAGCACTTCACGAATTCCTGCCTTTATCAGCGTTTCCAATGGAAAATAAATCATTGGCTTGTTGTAAATTGGAAGAAGTTGTTTGCTGGTAACCTTTGTCAGTGGCGAGAGACGGGTTCCTGCTCCTCCGGCCAGAATAATACCTCTCATAGAAAGCCCCCTTTTTAGGTCATGTTAATGATGGTGAGCAATGCCGCCGCAAGCAGTCCGACGAAAAAATATTCTAGCACAATCCGTGTGTTTAACGTGTGCTGCATTGCATGATGACGAACACCCCAAAGAAAATATGCCATTCCTAAACATGAGGCAAGGACGCGACGCGAGGTTACGTCCGGCCAGATGAAAAAGTACGCTCCTATGAATGTTCCCAACAAAAGAGTGAGAAACAAGTAATCGAGTGGATACTTGCGAAGCTCTTTGCTCATAGCAACGATCCTCCCTGTTTCATAATCAACAGCGCTAGTACGACAAGGAAAAGCATGATGTGCGCAAGGTTTTTACCAACAGCTCTCACAAGATTTTTTTGTTTAGCTACAGCCATGTCATACGCCAATACCCCGACAAGAAGAATAACAAGAGCAATGAAAAGTGAACGCGTGATGTCGGTTGGCGAAATGATGATTTTTGGTTGCTGTTGAACATCGGCGAGCACTCTTGTGCTTTCAGCAAGAGACTGTGCAACCTCTCTTGTTGGGGCTGTCTCAATTGCAACTTGGATTTTACCTGGAATGATTCGTGGTTTTACAATGGCTGGAGCACCAAACATTTGAACAACAAGTGTTGTATCAACTCCTTCCAAATTTCCATTTACGACCGCTATTCCTGTTTCAGTGTATTTCTTTTGGAGCAAGTTTGCTCGATGTGTTGGAGATGCATACCACGCATCAATCATGCTTTGTGTATCGCCAAAATCTCGAGCAAGATTTTCACCGGCAATGGAGTAAGAGTATCCAGCATTTTTAATAAATGTCCATGGAGTTGTTCCTTTTGGCGACGTATGCGCCCAGTATTGACCACCAAACATATCGGTTGCTTTTGCTACTGCGCCCTCGGTTAGTTTTGTGTTGAGTGAGAGTGGTTGCGCACCAACCTCAACCCGTTTCTTATTAATTGATTCCAAGACGCTTGATGCAGTGATGCTCGATGCGTATCCAAGCACATAACCTGCGGGTGTAAAAGGGAGCATTTGTTTTATGAGTACATGAAACACGAGTGCAATTGCTGTAAGAATTGCAAAACATTCTGGATGGATGATGTGCGGACGATGATTATTTGCGTGCCTGGGAGTGAAGAGATGGGCAAGTGTCGACAGCATATGTCCATCATACGCAGATTTTCACTGTAATCTCAAGCGTATCTTACGGTTGTCTTCGAACCATTCGTGCGAGAAGCAGTGTTATGCAGGCTAAAATAATCAAGAACAATAAAAAGAGGTGGGTGCTTGTCGGAATGAATGACTTTTGTGTGGTGACTGAAATGTTTTGTTGAGCACTCTGTGTTGAAACTCCGAGGATAGATGGAGTAACTGTGGAGAGCGCGGGCGGTGCTGACGAAACAGAAGAAGATGAAATGGGCGGAGTGATAAGTGTTATTCGAGAGGGTATTGTTTTTACTGTGGTCTGTGCAACGTTTATTTCTTTTTCTACCTCTTTCAACTCAACGGCAAAATCAAATGTTACTTTTTCTCGTTGGAGCTTATCCTGAAGTGACGATGAGCGAACTGTTAGCGAGTAGTTTTTTAATTGTCCTTTTGATAGCGTTCCAAGCTTTGCCGGTCCGTTGGCAAACCAATCGGACAAGGTTGTTTGTCCAAAAAACTGCGTGTGAAGTTCATCGTCTGTTTTAATGTCGACTGTAAGATTCGGCGCCGCTAGCTGAAAAATGGACATGGGTTGCGGATTGGTCAACCACAATAAAACGTCGGCATCGTTTTGATATATATTTTCGACAGAAAAAGGCAAAGAAATTGTTGAATCGGGGCGAATGGTTTGGTGAAATGACTGCATCATACCGTTACTAACTCCGGTTCTGAATAATTTCCATACTGGTCTATTGCGCGGAGAGCGCCATACAGTGGCTGTTCCGTGTTTTTTAAAGGAAACACAAGATAGTCAACAGCATTTTCGACTGGGAAATGAACACTTTCACTGGAAGACGTTATTGACTCCAGGGTATCGAGTGCCGTTTCTTTTGAGATGGGATTATTTGATATACGAAAGTCATAAGATTGAACTCTTCCAAGTTCTGGCGGTTCTTGTATGACCTTGATAGAGATTTCATCAGAAGGGTGTTTTTGAGTCCCGAGAATTGTGGGTTTCGCAACAAACTGTGTTTTGATATCGATCATGACTGACTGTGGTTCCTCCCTGTTATTTTCTTGGTCTTCGCTCCAATATTTCATGATTCCAGCGTTGGTTTGGAACTGCGTTATACCAAGAGGGGTGAACGTAATTCCGGTAGGAGTTGACACAGTGGTAGTTGCGTCGATGGGACTGTTGTTGGCGTATATGAATGGAGTTTGTTCTGTGCCGACGATCGTTTGTGTAGAAATGTTTCGCAGTTCCACTTGAAAAGACTTGGGGGCGATTCTTGAGTCTGCCTCTGTGTAAAATGACAATGTGCTTATTTTTTCGTTTTCTCGAGGTATTCTCATTGTTACTCTTTTCCAGTCCGGAGATAATTGTGCGGTTTCATACAGAGGTATATCGTTATACAGCACACGAAATATTGGATCTTCTAATAACACTTGTTCCGGAGCTATAGCTCGAAACTCAAATGTCAACGCAGACGCATTTGGTGGAATTACCTGCGCAATTGATGCGGGGGTTTGTGTTGGAGTGAGTGTTACCATACGTTCCGCGGTACTTACGGTACCTTTTGGTAGCCAACCCACCAATCCATTGGCAAAGTCGCCGTTTGTCACGTGTTCCTGAATAACAATGTTTTCGTTTTGACCCACAAGATAGAGCGTGGTGGTTGGCGCAGTCCAAGTTCCGAAAAGCAGTGTATTGTTGAGGATTGGTATGCGAATAGATGAAGCTAATACGTTGATGGGGAGTGAGGCGTAGAGGAGAGTCGTGAATATGATAATAGTAAGTTTTCTCAAGCGCATGGCCCTACTGTACATGAAGAAACTAACAAAAAGCTTACGGTTTTCAGAGAGAGATCATGTATAATATGGAGCGTTGATCGGCCCCATCGTCTAGTGGCCTAGGACGTCAGGTTCTCATCCTGAAGATCTCCGGTTCGAATCCGGATGGGGTCACAAAAGAGTGATGCGCAGATCATAAACAATTCGAAAATAGGATAGGAATATGCTGACACAAGAACTCGAAAAACGCGGTAGGATTGTTTTCAAGGTAAAAAAGAGAGATGCTCCTCAAGCACCTGAAGAATCACAAGAATTCCTCATTCCGTTGATTGGAGAAACAAGAGAACAAGCCGATGAGGAAATAAATGCCGCAGCGCTCGCGCACGCGAAAGAACTCTCTCCGATATATTGGATTTTAGCAGTAGATTTGTTTTTCGAGACGAGACCAAAAACGGTGAGTTATCTTCAGTACATTGGTACATAGAATAACTGTACAGTGCGATTTTAGGACCAAACGATCCCAGACCCCGAGTGACTCACAGAGGGAAAATTGCCAAAAAAGCAATGCAGATTGCGCTACATTGATGCAAACCAGTTGTAAAACCGGGCAAAGATGTATCCGGCAATCCAACTAATTATTGTGAAAGTGATAAACCCTCCGATGACATTCCCACTCATCATTGTGGCAGGCGGTAAAGCGCTAATATTTATTCCATGAAACCACCCAGATGCCATATACATATACATAGGTCTGGAAAAACCGACTAGAAGACTACAACCTAGATAAAATACAGCACCCGTAGCGGCCAATGCGTTTGCTGTAGTTATTGGATTATGATGGGACAGATTTTTTGCCATAGATATCTCCTTACTATCAAGGTAGAGAAAAAAATGTGGATAGTCAATATCAATGTTCCAAGTTAAAATTGTTCTATGAAAATCTCGAAGTCGCAAGCAATAAAACAAAACTGGGACGAGGTGCATAGTCTTAACTACAAACTCCCAGAGCTTTCCCCCTACAAATCAGTAGTCTTTGCCGAACTCCATGGTGATCACGGCCAAGTCCATACCAATGATCTTGAGCGCATATACTATATTATCGAAGGTAGCGGAGAGTTTAATATTGCTGGCGAGGTAACATCCGTTGTCCAAGGCGATGTGATTACTATTCCTCCGCAGACTACGTATAACTATCGACCAGAAACGGGCAAAACGCTAAAAATCATTCTTTTCATGGAACTTTGGGACAATTAAAATATTTAAGTTCTATATGTTGTGAGGGATTCCGTACTATTTTTCGCCCTGAGGAAAGATCGTCCTCACTGCAAGAGCAAAAAACGCAGCACTGAGCGCAAATGGAGATTCTGCGGTGTAAAAAAACCGTTTTACAGGGTTCGCGCTTTTGTCGTACACTTCGTATATTTGGTCATGTTTCACAATAAGATCGGCTATTTTTTTTAGAATATTCTGAGCCAATCTTTTTAATCCATGTTTATATAAACACAGCGCGTACAGCGATCCCAGCCATAACCAACCAAGACTGTTGTTGTGATAGTCTCCCATGCCGATGAGAAATAACGGAGGATACATGAGGTGTTTGGGGTAGGATGGTGTATTCGTTCGACAGGGGACAGGATGGGCTAGACGGGTGTTTTTCACAACGTCCAAAATTGAACTCGTTTGTGTGGGGGTAGCAAGACCGAACCATATTGCAAAAAGATTTCCATCTGTCGTGAAATGGCTATATGTTTTTTTGTCTTTTATCCAGTCAAGAAAATGTGTTCCAGTATAAAAAGTTTCGGATATATTTTTACGAAGTTTATTCGCAAACATATGAAATGTTTTACTCTTTTTTTGATGACTAAGCGAGGTTTGTATATACTTTAATGAAGCGAATGCTTTGTACAATAACACATTGGCATACAACGAGTGGCCCTCTTTTTTTACAGAGTCATAAAATCCGGCATATGGTTTTTCTTCATACAGTCCATTTTTCATTTGGCTTTGAAGCCATGATGCCGCTCGGTCAATATATCTTTCAACGCTTTTGATAAATTTTTTGTCCCCACTTTGTTTAAGGTACTCTGCACAACAGATAATAAAAAGAGAGTTAGAGTCGCAGGGTGTATTGCTTTCCCATTTGAACAGTCGATCTACAAGATATGATGGTACATTAACGCTAGACATCGGGACGTGAAGAATGTTTTTTAACTTTTTGATGAACGTATTGTCTTTACTTCCGTATCGCACCGCAATCTGCCCATTTTGGGCTTGGGTATTACAAAAAAGTTTAATATGTTGCCTTACTGTTTCCATATCGCCGAGTTTTAAACTTCCAAGCGATGCAAGAAATCCGTCTCTCGCCCAGTAATCGTTGAAGTGGCGGCGACCAGCAAGAATGCCCCGATCTCCATAACACGATCTCATGCTTTTTTTAGCAATCTCGAATGCTCGATAAATAGAGCCGTTGCGTTTTCGGTGTATCATGTGTGCATACTGTATCACACCGTTATTTTGCTAAGGACGCAGTCATGAAAATTTTGTACGCAGTTCAGGGGACTGGGAATGGGCATGTGAGTCGAGCTCGCGAGATTATTCCCCATTTGCAAAACCACGGCGAGGTTGATGTGGTCATAAGTGGAACGCAGTCGCAGGTTGAACTTCCAATTGAACCTAAATATCGTCGCAAAGGTTTTACATTTGTTCTCGGAAAACATGGTGGCATAGATCTTCTGAAAAGTTTACGCTGTGTATCTTTTACCGAGTTTATTCGAGACATTAAAACGCTTCCTGTCCATGCATACGATCTTGTGATTAGTGATTTTGAACCGGTATCGGCTTGGGCCTGTCAGCTTCAGGGGAAAGAGTGTATCGCACTTGGGCATCAGTCGTCATTTTTCTCATCAAAAACACCGCGACCACACAAGAAAAATATATTCGGAGAACTTGCTCTTAAATACTTTGCACCCGCTGCCCATCATTTT
>DATEVM010000056.1:0-13485 GCA_035281785.1 Patescibacteria group bacterium | reverse complement strand
CAAGCGTTTGCAACGCCGTATGATCGATTTTTGTCCCCTCAGCAGTGGCCACACGTTTGAGCGCAGCAATAAGTTCCTCTTGCGAGGCTCTATGATATTGAACAACCGTGCAGCGTGAGAGAATTGTTTCTGGTACTTTATGAAGTTCTGTTGTTGCAAGAACAAAAACAACATGTCGCGGAGGTTCTTCCAACACCTTTAATAGTGCGTTGAACGCTTCTGTTGTTAACATGTGGACTTCATCAATGATATAGACCGTTACAAGGCCGTCTGATGGCGCAAGAGAAACTCGTTCGCGCAATGCCCGAACGTCATCTATGCCACGATTGCTTGCAGCATCCATCTCAACCACACACAGACTTGTACCAACCGTGATACTTTTACATGACTGACAAACACCGCAAGGCTCAACAAATGGCTTCTTTGCTTCTTTTTCCGACAACGCCGCTCGAACAGCTTCGATATTTTTCTTACAGTTCAACATCTTGGCAAGAATACGTGCGCTGCTTGTTTTCCCAGTCCCCTTTGGACCGGTAAAAAGATATGCATGCTGAAAAATACCGCTTTGACGAATACGCTCAAGCTCCTTACGAGCTTCCGGAAGGTTGAGTTCTGAAATTGTTTGAGGGCGATACGTACGGTACCAAGACATAGAATGTGGTCATAGTAAACCACGAGAACCGCTTGGTGACAATGCGCGGGATATGTTGTTATCTCCTAATCGTGATGAAATCCCAACAGATGCATGAGGCCGTGTTCTACAAGAAAACAGATCTGTTGATCTACCATGCGTCCCAGTTTTCGCGCTTCTTTTACTGCCTCGGGAAAACAAACAACAACATCGCCGAGTTGGCGCGGAATACCCAATTCTTCTTTTGGCTGTTCCGAGAACTCTTTGTTCGGTTGTTCGGGGTCATGTTGTGGAAAAGAAAGCACATCGGTCACGCCCTTGTGTTTCATCAGTGTTTCGTTCAACTCTGTCATGCGACGAGAACCCACAACAGACACTGAAACTTCCACTTCGGTAACATGGTGCTCCGCAAGAACTCGCTCAACACAAGAACGAATAGCTTTTCGGTTTACTGGATAACGAGACCCAACAGAAATAGCGACTGTCGTCATGCCTATCTTTTCTTTGGTTGTCGAACCTTTGGTGATCTTTTTGCAGATTTTGTGCGTTCCATCTTCTCTCGGTATTTGCGACGGTCGAGTTCTTTCTTGTGCTCTTTTCGCAAGAGCGCTGGTTTTTTGTAGAACTCTTTGTCTTTCACGAGTGTGAGGATGTTGTCGATCATCATGCGCCGCTTAAAACGCTTAATGACGCTATCGGTTGATTCGTCGCGCTTGGCGCGAACAATTGATGGCATATGACTCACCCCCTTTCAAACAGTTCAAGATGTAAGATATGGCGTATTGTACCCCAGGCAAAGAGGTTTGGGAAGCAGGATGTGATGTGACAGGACAGCGGCTACAAGTCTAATACAGCAACATTCTTAATCTCTCAGCGGCACAGGAGCCGTGATAAGTCCGCTTTTATCCTTGAGTGCTCCGGTTGCTTCATCCCAATCGGAGGTAGTCAAAACATGCTCGCCTCCAGTGAATACAACCAACGTCCCGGGGGCAAGATTGGCGAAATCTCCATTCGCCAACATGCGTTCGTATGCCGCTGAATCCGCCTTTGTTTCGGCAATTGCATACGAGGCCTCAACCATTGCCTGAGAGAATGCTTTTGATGCGTCTTTTGGCATTATCCACTCCTTCATATCTATGAAGTGTTATTTTTATAATTGTAACACCTACAAACTCTCTTTAATTTTTCGCGCAGTCACTGCCAGTTTTCCATCGTCTTCCCGCTTTCCTTCTTGTGACGACAAGAATCCCGGATACTGCGCATAATACACCGGGTCTTTCGACTCAATCGGCTTCCACTTTTTCATATCGCCGGTTCCATGCATGGGAAACAATTTACTATGCAAATGGTCTACCCCGAATCCCTCAAAGAACATGCCGGTCCTGCCAACATCTTGATATGCCTGATCAATTTTTTGTGCAACTTTTTTTGTCGCAACAATGAGATTTTTCAACACCTCATCGTCGTTTTCAAATGCGTAGCTCGGGTAATGTTCCTTTGTTGCGACAACCGTAAAGCCATCGGTATTTGGAAAAATGCTCAAAAACGCAATATGAGTATCATCCTCCCACACTTTATGGCAAGGAGCTTTTCCTTCGACAATTTGACAAAAAATACAGTCGGATTTTTTCATACGCACTCCTTTGCAAGTCTCATGACTGCGTTCAACGAAAGCGGAGTTGGCTTTTGATGTGCGTGACTTGAGTTATTAATAATCATGTGTAAACCGTTATGGAAAAACCAATTCCCAATCGTGTCGACCGAGACTATTTTTTCGTAGAGCTGTGTGAGGTCGAGTTCCGGTCTTGGAGCAGCTTTAATATTCACACCACCTCTGCGTGGATCTTTTTGGATGACAAGATTGAAACCTTGAAGTTGCGCAAATCGAACAGCCGCCTGATTTGAGGTTTCCATTCCGAGAGATCTTCCCCACTTTGTTTCAAATATTTCGCCGTTTGTGACTTCATCTATTGCCTTTTTTCGCTCCTTCAACGAAGCATAAATCGAGTCCAAGCATCGAAAACCGAATGTGATTTGTGTTTCATCTGTATGAAGACCTTGTATTTCTTCTCCGTGAAATATTCCTCGAAATGCAAAAAGATTGCGAGCTGACGAGGCATCTTCGAAGAAAAAGTCCTCAAAATGATCGTCCACTAAAACATACTCAACAATCTGCTGCAACGCCCAATCTTGAGCACTGGACGTATTTATGTTTGATACATAGTCGTACGTCAAGCTCGCCGCACACACACGCTGATGCGCTCTATCGGCTTGGTGGTGATCAAATTCACCATTACCCGTATCCGTGTGGATAACCTCGTTCATGGAAAATCCAAGTCTCGCAACTTCTTTTTCGTCTATTGTTTTCCCGGCATCGACAAATGCTATTTTGGCATCAGCGAAGTGCTCGGGATCAAACCGTTTTAATATCCAAACAGATGTAAGAGCATCAATATCCGGGGCACGATGTGTGACGAGAAGCTTCATACAGTTTGTCTTTCTACTCCTTATGCACTAACAGGAGTAACTCATCAAAACTCAACATTTCTACCGCATCGCTTGTTCTGCTTTTCACTTCAATCTTGTCACCGGTTTTTTCCGACACTACAAGACGTAGTGGAATCCCAATCAAGTCTGCATCAGAAAACTTCTCACCTGCACGCAAATCTCGATCGTCCCACAGCACTTCTACTCCAGCCCGTTGTAACTTCTCATAGACCTCCGCAGCCCGAACATCGGCGCGCAAGTTCACAAGATGTACGTCATACGGCGCGATTTCTTTCGGCCAAACTAATCCTTTTTCGTCAGCCAACACCTCAACAACAGTACCCATGACTCGCGAAAGACCAATCCCATAGCAACCCATGACCGGATAATGTTTGTCACCCTTTTCGTCGGCATACTGAAAATCAAACGCCTGCGAAAAGCGAGTATGTAGTTTAAAAATATTCCCTACCTCAATGGCGCGCTTCTCAATCAGTTGATCCTTGCGAACCCCCAACTCATTCAACACCTCGTCGTCGTACACCTCTTTATTGATCCCAATCTTCTTTTCTTCAGAAACGTAGATTGTATCTTCCCCAACAGGTGAAATCACCTGAAATTCATGCGAAAACTTTGAGAACACGCCACCAGATGCGAAGGTTAAGTATGTGACATCTTTTAGCCCTACTCGGGAAAATACGCGAAAGTACGCGTCGCGGACTCGATCATAGAATGCGTCGAGATCTGTTTGGTCTATGTGGAATGAGTACATGTCCTTCATGATGAATTCGCGGCCACGCATAATACCGCTCTTTGCTCTCGGTTCATTGCGAAACTTTGTTTGGATTTGGTACGGCGCAAAAGGTAAATCTCGATAGGATGATACAAATTGTTTTGCTAAAGGTGTTATTACTTCTTCATGTGACCATCCCAACGCAAATTCTTTACCGTCGTTGAGCGCGGTTTTAAAAGGAACTTCTAAGTCCCACCGATTTGTTTTTTCCCATAGCTCTTTTTGAATCAACGTAGGCATAAGCACCTCTTGCCCACCTACACGATCCATTTCTTGCTGTATGACAACTTTGATCCTATTCAAAACGCGTAAACCTAACGGTAAATAGGTGTATACTCCCGCAGACAGTTGGTCGACATACCCAGCTTTTTGTAAGAGCGTTTGGTTTTTTGACTCGTACTGCTTTTGATCTTTTTTTGTTTGTCCAAAATATGTTGAATATTTCATATGTATCTCCTTATTATTTCATGTTTTGCAAAATATGCATTCGCGAGACATTCTGGGTGAGGTGCACCCTCGTTGTCAGGCAAATATATTTCATGTTACTCCAGCCGACTACCAAGGATGGCTCCCGGCACGCTGGGTGCTACTAAAATCCACCCACCTTTTTCACCCGCAACTCCCAGCGTAAGCACCTCGCTTGTAAACGGTCCAACTTTTTTTGGCGGAAAGTTCACAACACATAGCACATGCAAACCCAACAGCTGTTCCTTTGTATGATGCGCAGTAATCTGCGCACTACTCCACCGAGTACCGATTTCCTGTCCAAAGTTGATTTTTAACTTGTATGCCGGTTTTTTTGCCTGCGGAAAATCCTGAACATCTTCGACAACACCCAGCCGGATGTCGGCTTTTCGAAAATCACCGTATGTAATTGTGTCCATATCACTGCTCCTTTTGCATCAACAAAAAAACCGCCTTTGTACTCCAACAATATGCTGGACTACACAGGCGGTCATTTAAAAAATGAACGCGGTACCACTGTGTTTTGATCTCTTTCAGCTTGGTAACGGACTGTGCCGGGTCAGTTCTGCGATAACAACCGCTGTGCCAACCATGTTGCTGTATTGAACAGCGTGTAAGAGCCGGGGTTCTCCTACCTTGTTTATTGTATCATAGAGCGTATATGAATATTGATTCGAGAATAGTTGATGCAATACGAAAGCCTGGCAGAGACGAACGTCGCATTGATGTTGATGGCACTCCCTTGTATGTCTATTGTGACAATAATGTTTTGGAAGTGCGAAGTTCTCCTTCAGGAATAGGAACATACTATTTTAGTGCACATAGACTAACAACATTTCCAGGCAAACAATATCTCGAATTTTCCATAAAAACAAAAATGCCGGATGATTCAAGGTACCCCGGAATATATGCTGGAGAACTCATGCGTCTTGCAGTTGAATACTTTAAGAGAAAAAAAGGCGTTGACGGCATCTACGCGAAATGGGAAAAGAAAGACGACAGCGATAACTACCAGCAGTATCAAGGGGCCATCAGCCAGGGACTATCCCGTGAAGAAGCGGCGCAACAAACCTGGACAGGAACACAGGCCCAAGCTCTAGGGTTCCGAAAACCACGTTTTCAATCAGAGGACGGTGCGATTGTTGAATTTTTCTTTGAGAAATAAGAATTCAAAGAAGATCTAGATTAACTCGTGTATTGCTTCAGCAAAAACCGGAACAACCGAAACGACTCGAAGTTTTTGAAAGCCCGCTGTCCCAATTTCAACCGTGTCCGTTACAACAACCTCATCAATATCACTCTCCTGAAGCAGGCTTGATGCGTTTCCCGCTAAGAGAGAATGTGTTGCATAAAACACGATACGCTTTGCTCCATTTTTTTTGAGTAACCTTGCAACCTCAATGGCGGTTGAACCTGTATTAATGATGTCATCAACGACGAGACATGTTTTTCCTCGAACCTCTCCTGCCATAAACTTTACGCTCACTTTTCCTGTTTTGAGGTTGCGAATCTTATCAACATTCGCCAACGGACAACCAATCTTTTCTGAGAACACATGTGCTCGTTTCAGTCCGCCAAAGTCCGGGGAAACAACGATCAAGTCCTCACTTCCGTACTTCTCCCGCACATCTTTCGTAAAAACATCAAATGGACTAACAACGGTCGTCGGTATTGAGAAGAATCCAACCGTACTACTATTATGAAGATCCATCAGAAATACACGTCGAACAGACGAAACAGATATGATGTCTGCAACAACACGCGCAGCAATAGGTTCTCCAGCACGAAAAACCTTGTCTTGGAGCGAATACCCCATCCAGGGGATGACAACGGTAATGCTTCGTGCACCGGCGCGCTCGACTGCATCAACTATCAGCGCCAACTCAAGAATGTGTGTGTCAACAGGTCGAGAACATGACTGGACAACAATGACATCTTGATTAACAACAGAAGTCTTTACCCAAACACGACGTTCGTCGTTCTGAAATTTTGAAAGCTCAACGTCGCCGTAAGAAGCACGCACTTGTTTAGCAAGCGCCCGGGAAAACACCGGATTAGAAGAACCTGCGAGCAGGATCATTGTATTATTTCGCAGCTTTTGCGAGCAATTTGCTCAACTGACTTTTAAGTCTGGCTGCCTTATTTTTGTGAAAGATGTTGCGCTTTACAGCAGTGTCGATTGCGGAGTATGCCTTCTTGAGGTTATCAAGTGACGGCGTTTTCTTCACAAGATCCGACATCGTTTTTACACGAGATTTGATCGGCCGATTAAAAACTGTTCGGCGGATTGCTTGACGAAGCGCTTTCTTTGCGTGAGCTAGGATTGGCATATAGGAGATTGTACCAGACGAACTTCACGCGCTCAAGAGGAAGATTGGTTGCAAAAAACACCCTACCGGCGAAAAATCACGACCACGTCTTTAATACTGATGAAAAGAATCAAGGCTAAGAGTAGCGTCATGCCTATGGCGTTTGCAGTCTGTTCAACCCTGGCTCTTCTCTTTTTTCCCAACAGTCTTTCCAACAGCACAAACACAGCACGTCCCCCATCCAGCGCTGGAATTGGAAGTAAGTTCATCACGCCTAAATTGAGCGAGAGCAGTCCCGCAAAGTTTGCAAGTGCGAGCGGTCCCTGCTGAAGAATCTGTTCTTTTTCAGCCATATACACAATTCCAATCGGTCCGCTAATGTCTTTTGGAACCTCCCGCTTTTGCGCGATCGTTGTTATCATCTGACCGAGCGCAACTAATATTTGTTTTGCGAAGAAATACGAGTCCTGAACTCCACGCCAAATTCCTCTTGGAATCATCTGCCACCAAGGATATCTTCTCCACTCGGTGTCGGTAAGTGCCACTCCAAGCGATCCTTGGTTTTGCGGCGTTTCTTGAAGCGTACGAACGTACGGTTCAGCGGTCATAGAGGTGCCGTTGCGTTGAAACTCAACCTTCACCACCGCACCACGATGCTTTTGAATCTGAATGATAAATTCTTCTGCCGAAGCAATCGACACATCCTCAACGCGAAGCAGTACGTCTCCTTTTCGGAGTTGCGCCGTTTCCGCCGGAGAACCAGCGGCAATTTCGTTTACAACAGGATGCGGAAGATTCTCGGGAATGCCCAGGTACATATACAGGCTGGCAAACATAAGTATTCCAAAAAGAATATTCACCGTTGCCCCAGCGAGTACAACGTACAAACGCTTATATTGTGGTTGCTCTGCAAACAACTCTCCCCGTGGAACGACCGCACCGTGTTCATCAACAACGCTGCTGCCTTGTTGTTCAACTGTTTCTGCGTCATCTCCAGCCAACCGGACAAACCCGCCAAAAGGAAGCCAATTAAGCGAAAAAAGCGTCTTCCCTTTTTTGAAAAGTGCGAGAAGTCTTGGGGGGTATCCTATACCAAACTCTAATATACGAATTCCAGAGTGCCGAGCGGCAAGAAAGTGACCCAACTCGTGAATAATCACGAGAAACGACAAGAGGAGAATAAAAACAACAAGTGCCATATATCCTTTAACCTTTATGTGCGAACTATACCTGCATGAGTTCTACTTCTTTTTCTTTAAACAGCGCCTCAAGCTTTATTGAGTGCGCCTCGGTACTTGATTGCAAATCCTTCAGGTCTTTTTCAACATCGTCTTCCGAAATTCCAGGCTTCCCTTTTTCATCTTCAATGAGTTTTTTGTGTTTTTGGCGGACATCCCTCAACATTTGTTTTCCTGCCTCAAGTTTTTGGTGAACAAGTCGCACCATTTCTTCTCGGCGCTCCTGTGTAAGAGGAGGAATGACAATGCGGATTTGATCTCCATCAACCACGGGACTTAGATTTAGTCCTGCGGCTGCAATTCCTTTTTCAACAGCCGAAACGAGCGACTTATCCCAGGGGGTTATAGTAATAAGGTTTGGGTCTGGCGCAGAAATCATTGCCAGCTCCACCAACCGCATACGTGTGTCGTATGCCTCGATGAGAGCGTTTTCAACAAGGGATGGTTTTGCACGACCAGTCCGAACCGTCGCCATATCATCCCTGACAACTTGGAGGACTTTTTCAGCATCACGGGCAAAATTTGCAACATCGAACATGATTGTTCTCCTTCAGCAGATATAGTACCATACCGACATGCAGTTCTGGAGAACATGTATTGGGTCCTGCACCGACCTTGCCACATACCACACCGCACTTCGTGCACCACTTCGATCTTCTTTTTGGTTCTTTGTTCGTTTTTACCTGCTCCTTGCAGGTGTTGCGGCAATACTTGGAGGAACATTAGGATGGTACTCTGGTAAAAAACTTGGGGAGCAATTACCACCCAACGCCCTTTTTACCTTTGGGAACAACGCGCTGTCTGTTCAAGAGACTCAACTACCACTCACATTCATGCTTCCCTTGGGAATTCAAGCAAAACTCCGCGCAGACGCAGTTGAGGTTCAACTCACACAAAACGCCGAGGCTGTTACGCTTCCATATCGAGATCTCGTTTCAACATCACAATCCTTTACTGTCCATGCATCGACTGTGAAAGATGAGGCGCCGCCTACGATGGCGGTTGCGGGTATTATTGCAGGAATACTGGGAATTGGCATGACTGTTGCGGGACGGCTGTTCTCTGCCGCATTTCATGCTGTGTTTTTTTCTTGGATACTAGGGGTTTGGGGACAACGGGTTGTGTTTCCGAAAATGTTCCAGCTCTCTCTTCACGCAACAATTCCAGCTGAGATTATCGCGCTGATTGGGCTACTCGCATACAGAGGGACTCCATCGTTTCCATTATTTGAAGTTGCGTTTGTCGGCGTTATGCTGCTTGTTCTGCAGTCTCTCCGACGGCCATCCTCATCAATCGCGTAACCACGATATTTTCGCCAACTGTGCCTGCGGTAGACTTCACCAAGTCACGAACCGTAAGTTTTGCATCACGAATATATTGCTGTGCTAAAAGCTCATCCACAGTGGCGGGTTTCATAGAAGCCACCTGCATCGCCAACTCTTTACCTAACTTTATAAAAGCATCGGTTCTGGCAACAAAGTCTGTCTCGCAGTTTAGTTCAACTAATGCCACAACCTGACTTCCCTGGTGTACATACGAGGCAATGAGACCTTGTTTTGCTTCACGATCAGCTTTCTTTTCGGCTCGTTGAATACCCTTCTCGCGGATCCAATCCACAGCTTTTCCCATGTCACCGTTGCATTCCTCCAGTGCCCTTTTTGCGTCCATAACACCAGCGCTGGTTTTGTCCCGAAGTTCCTTAATGAGATCCATGGAAATTACTTTTGCTTTTGCCATGCCATCCTTCCTTCCCTGTAGGCCATTGCGACCGCATGCACAAGCAACTTAATGCTACGCACCGCGTCATCGTTTGCTGGAATTGGATATGTAACGCGGGTCGGATCACAGTTTGAGTCTACAATCGCCACCATAGGAACGCCTTTGGTTGTCGCTTCGTGTAAAGCGTTTTCTTCCTTGTGAATATCAACGAGAAAAAGCGCATCCGGAATTGCGGTAATGGACTCAACTCCTCCGAAAAATCGCTCTAAACGTGAGATATCTTTATCAATGAGTACGCGTTCTTTTTTCGTGTACATCTCAAGTTTACCCTCTTCACGGTCTTTCTTGAGTTTTTTCATTTTATCGAGTGATTTCTTGATTTGATCCCAGTTTGTAAGTGTTCCACCCAGCCATCGGATGACGATGTACGGTGCGCCGGCGGCAACTGCTTCCTCGCGCACAATGTCTTGTGCCTGTCTCTTTGTGGCGACAAACACCATCGTCTTACCCTCTTTTGCAAGGTTGTACACAAACTGACATGCTTCGTCCAATTTTTGTGAGGTTTTGAAAAGATCAAAAATATGAACACCGTTTTTCTCTGAATAAATATACGGCTTCATCTTTGGGGACCATCGCTGAGCCTGGTGGCCAAAATGACATCCAGCCTCCAGCATGTCTTTAACATCTACAGAAAATAACGGTGCAGTTGTATCTGCCATATGTTCTCCTTGTTCCTCCTCTGCGGCGAGGTATGTTGTTCAGGAGAACGCCACAGAGTGTGAATTTGTATAACGGGAGTTATTATAGCAGATAAGGCAAGACGCGCCGATTTGAATACTGATTCCAACCAAAAATAAGTATGTTACTGTTGTGCAACCGATTGATCGGCCTGTTCAAGTCCGAATAGAATGAGTGCATCTCGCAGGGTCTTTGCTTCAAATTCAAGTGCTCGCCGATCAGCCTCGTTTTGAGTGATCATGAGGGATTCCCATGAAAGAACTCCATCGAGAGTATATAAGAGGGTAATCGTTTCGAAAGCCCTAATATCCGCTGGCGCTCTACCAATTTTTTCGATTAAAAATCTGCGGACTTCTTCAACTTTTGCTTCAAATGGCGTAGCCATACGATAACTCCTTCTGGGTGGTTCGAGTCACTATCTTACCAGATCGAGCAAGTTTTCCAAAAGACACACTCTCGTCATTGGTCCAACCCCACCGGGAACTGGGGAGAGAAAACTTGCAACTTGATCAAGGTCATCTGTATTTACCTCTGGTTTTGGCGAGCCCGCATCAATAACAATGACACCTTTTTTCAGCATCGAGGCTGTAACAATGTCTGGAGTTCCTGTTGCAGTAATAAGCACATCAGCATGTTTTAAGAACTCTTTTTGAGCATAAAACTCGTTTCGTCCATATAGATGAACCTGCATCCCCCGTTTTTCAAGCTCCATGGAAACAGGGATGCCAACGATAGGACTTCTGCCAATCACAATCGCTGTTTTTCCCGAAAGGTGTATCTGCAACGAAGCGCTGGCAAACAAAAGAATTTCCATTATTGCTTTTGCTGTTGCGGGAAGCACCAATCGATCTTTTGTAAGGCCATCAACATCTTTTTCTTTCGGAATACTCAACACAACCGTTTCCCACCATTCGGGAGTTGGCTCTAGCGATTTTGCTGGCTTTTGGACAATGATCCCCGTGATGTCGGGTCTTTCTGCAGCTTGTTGTATGGTTGTTGAAATTGCTTGTAACGGCGACTGCACAGACAGCTCTTGTATCTCGTACGAAATTCCCAACGAGGCCGCGTCCTTCTGCTTGAGCTTTGCGTAGGTTTTACTGGGTTCATCCTCCGAAAATACAAGAGAAAATATCCCTAGTTTTGGAAGAGTCTGCAGCCGCTTTTGCAGTTCATACTTTCGAGTTACCGCCTCCGCAACACCGTTAAACGTCAACATAATAGTTCCTTTACTCTGGCGATATTTTTTTCATCAGGACCCGAACCGTCAAATCCAGGAACCTCTATGATGAAAGGGATTTGAGAAAAATGGGGATTTTTCAAAAAATCCCGAAGTATCACCTTCCCAATCTGTCCTTCTCCTATGTTTTCATGTCTGTCGCGTCCGCTGTTAAATGGGTCGCGAGAGTCGTTAAAATGAATAACGCGCAACGTTCCCAGTAAACCATGTTTTTTCATTTCTTCATGAACGGTTCTCAGATCATATCCAGCCGCAAATCCGTGACACGTATCAAAACACCAAGCCAATCGTTTCTTTTCCACATACATATGGAGTGCATCGTATATTCGATGGATCTCTGCAAAATCAGAGCAAAGTTTCCCTTCTTGTCCCGCAGAGTTTTCTATAAGAAGCGTGCTGTTTTCCGGAGAACGATCAAGAATTTCTTTCAGATTCTCGATGAGCGTGTCGAATACTGCATCGAATCCTTTTCCCAGATGACTCCCTAGGTGCACAACTACCCCTTCCGCTCCAATGTGCGCTGAGTACTGGAGGTCGTATTCGAGGGCTTCAATAGAGTGACGAAGAAGTTCCTCACGATCTCCAGTAAGATTCACCAAATACAGTGCATGAATAACGACCGGGCTAACATCGTGATCCTTGCAGTACTGCCGAAATATTTCTGCTTGTTTTGGGTCAACCGACTTTCTTGCCCATCCTCTGGGAGAGCCAGAAAAAATCTGCAGTGCGTTTCCGCCCATGGAGATGACACGATCAACGGCGGCCTTCAATCCTCCGGCCACCGACAGGTGTGCCCCAATGCGATACTGTGATTTTTGCATGGCTCAAGTGTACCACGCCGTGGTACAATAACCGGCCTCCCAACTTGATAAGAAAGTATCATGTATGTCACTCGGATATGTGGGTCGTTTTTGTGAGTTTGCCGCAGTGCGATCGGGTATAAAAAAACCGATCGAATTAGGCGGCAAGCGTTTGCATGAATCTAATGACGACAGAAACACGCCGTTATTGTTGTGGGTAACAACAATCCCAGACTCTGGAGGAACCGGAGGTGTTGGTGTGTCTCAATTTGCACTGGCGCTTTCCCGTCGTTTGGCAATTCCCCAACAAGCAATGTTTTCTGCCGGTCGCGCCATGCGCGAGCTTTCAGGACTACAGAATGAAATGGAGTTTTCGCAATTTCTAAAAGAACGAACCGAGAATCAGGATAGACAGGTTGATTCGCTTATTCTTCGACAAACAGCCCAAGCGCTCCTCTCACATCCGCTAGTGTTGGTGGACGCGAAGGTCGCGTTGACAGGTGCCGTTCGTAACACCCTATCGGAATTGATGCCCGATCATACCCAACTTGGAACAGGAATTACTGCTGACCCGCATATTGCAGCTGAACGCATACGCAATCGCGAGCGATCAAAGGGAAATATCATTACTCTAGATGAGGCAAGGGGCATCAGAAAAACTCGATATAAGGCAGATGGTCAGGCATACCGCATATATGGTTTGCGCTATGATGCTAAACAAATGCGAAAAGAGGTAAGTATCGTGGAAAATTCCTCATACTTCTCACCCGACGCCATGGTGGATTATTGGTCCCAGTTTGTGCTTCAACAGTGGCACACAATCTTCTTTAAACTCTGGCCTTATACAAACGAATAGTTTTTTGCAAACTCACGAACTTCTTCGCGCAGACCTTTTATCATCTGGTCAGTATCTATACTCTTTTTGTATGACTTAATAAATGGAGCGCGCGCTTCCCGTTCAGCTGGTAAAACGTACGTTGAAACATGATGCGCGACTTGTGCGATCCAACCAGCAATTTTTTTCATCTCCTGTTCTTTCATACCAAGTGTTGTAACTGCCGGTGTACCAAG
>DATEVM010000055.1:0-5154 GCA_035281785.1 Patescibacteria group bacterium | reverse complement strand
CCCGTTGAGGGTCCTGGTCGTTGTCCTTCAATCGCAACCAAGGGTGTTTCTGCCATTCCCGCCAGTGAGACACCCTCAACCATCAGCGCGAATCCACCACCTGAAGTTCCAACCATAGACCGAACACCCGCATATGATGCTCCGATTGCTTGATTAATAGCGGATATCTCGTCTTCTGCGTGTTTTACAACGACTGGAAATCTATCTTGACGCTTCGCAAGATATTCAAGCAGTGATGTGGTTGGAGTCATGGGGTATGCCGCATAAAACTGCATGCCGGCAGAAAGCGCTGCCATTCCAATAGCCTCGTTTCCACTCAGGAGTATCTGGGGTGTGGGAACGATCGGAATAGTGGAGTCAGAACCAAATGAGTGTTCATTGGTAAATGTGTACCCTTTTTCTGCAGCGAGTTGATTTTTTACAACAACATCTTCACCTTTTTTTTCAAATGCTTCTTGAATAATCGTTTTCAACACCGAAAGATCCAGTCCAAACACCGCACACGAAGCACCGAGTGCGACCATGTTTTCGGCAAGTGATGAACCAGTCGTTTCTAGCGAAATAGCATGCATAGGAAGATCAAGTACTTTCCCCTTCGGAGCGTGTTTTTCCCAGTCGATTTTTGTGGCTTTTTTGTCAACAATATGAATCGTGGCATCGGTAAATTCTTCGACATGTCGCGAAATAGCATCATCATTTAACGCAACCATGATGTCTACCAAACGTTGTTGACAACTGATGGGATCGGAAGACGCAGAAACCTGCATCGTGTTGTGGCCGCCGCGAATAAGCGAGGGATATTCGCCGTATGCAAAACAGTGAAGACCATGTCTCATGCATGTTTTTGCAAAAATGATGCCCGTTATGGATATTCCTTCTCCGGCGAGTCCTGCAACTTTCCAGTTCATGGTACTTTTCATATTACCCTCGTTTCATGTCCGCAACAATCATCGAGTCTTCAGTAATAAAAAGCGGATTTATTTCAAGCTCTTTCAGATCTTCCGTTGCAAGCACGCATGTCTGCAATTGTTCAAGTATATCCAAGAACTTGTTTGTCTGGATTGGAGTGAGTATTGTTGAAAGTCTTGTTTTCTTTACAGTAATCAACATTTCGTTACGAGTTGCTGGTAAAAAGCAGTATGCACGATCCGCAATTGCATCACTCATGCTTCCACCAATACCAACGGCCATAAACCATCCAAATTGTGAATCAAGCACAAAACCTATAAGTGCTTCCTTGCCACCCGTAATCATTTCTTGAAACACGACTGGATGCTTCCATTTTTGGAGGTGATCAAATACTGTTTGCGCGTACCCAATATCGCAAACACCACCCACAACAGCTCCAAGTTGAGCTTTATGTTTAAGTTCAAGATCGGTGGTTTTTGCAATGAGAGGTGTGGAAAGCGATGTAAGCGATGGTACCTCTTGTTTTTGAGTGATCACTTTTTGTTTAGGAAAGTGAAGCCCATACATAGCAAGAAGCGATTGAAGTTGCTCAAAAGATTTTGGATAGGCATGTTTTGGAAAGTTGTGGCGATGCGTTGCTTGTATGTGCGCATCTTGATGGGGTCTCAGCATATATTTTCGTGCCAGCATGAGCGCGCGAAGTGTTTCAATAATTTCATTTGGATATCGGGTAACAATAACACCCGCCTGCGCAACCTTTTTTCTGTACGGATCTAGTTGATCTCCGCCAATAAAAGAAGCGAACAAAACCTTCTTTCCTCTAGGCTTTACCAACACCTGCGAAATCTCATCCATGTTTGTTACGGATTGTTGTGTGATTAGTGTGGCAACGGCATCAATGTGCGGATCTTGCGCAAGAATAGTAAGCGCTTCGTCGAGATCGTGCGACGAGGCATCCCCGAGCAAATCCAATGGATTTTGTGGAGCGATTTTTGGCAACACCGATTGTAATGCGCTTAATGTACGTGACGACAGTGAGGAAAGTGGAACATGCGACGTTGATGCTTCATCAACCATGACGACTGCCGGTCCCCCAGCATTGGTGACAACCGTGAGATGTTCCGGTAGAAACGCTGCGCGCGATGCAGCTATAGAAGCCCGCACACACTGTTCGAGTGTATCAAGCAAAACAATTCCGGCCTGTTCCGCAGCGTCAATCAGCAGCGCTTGAGGTGTAGCAAGTGCTGCGGTATGTGAAACAGCGGCGTGTAGTCCTTCACTTGTCACGCCACCTCGTAGCAGAAATATTGGTTTTGTGTGTGATACCCGTTTTGCATGCTTCATGAACAATGGAATATTGGAAAATGATTCAAGATACAGCACAATGATCTTTGTGTATTCGTCATGCTCCGCGTACTCAATGCACTCGAGCTCTGTTAATCCCCCTTTATTTCCAACGCTTACTGCAAATGAAACTCCGGTGTTGGCAGAGTCATATGCCTGAAATAACGCACTGAGTATTGCGCCGGACTGACTAATGAGCGCAATAGATCCCTCGTGTACGCGTTCAGCGCTGAAACTTGCGTACATATTGCGGTGTGGATCGATAAAACCCATGGTATTGGGTCCAAGTAAGACAATTTTTGCCTGTGCCAATTTTTCAGCAATGCGGGCTTGTATGCTTTTCCCCTGTTTTCCTTGTTCTGCAAAACCAGCTGTGATAATAACGACAGTTTGCACTTTTTTTGCGATGCATTCGTCAACGATCGATTCAACTACCGGTGCTGGAACAGCGATGATGACAAGATCAATGGGTTGTTGAACGGAAGTGAGTGAGATGTGCGCCTTTGTACCAAGAATTTCTTCAGCGCGGGGATTAATCGGAAAAAGGTGGAGTGACTTGTTGAGGAGAAGGTTTTTGTATATTTGATGCCCAACCTTATTCGGATCACGAGATGCGCCAACAACAGCAATACTCGAGCTACGGAACAGGGCAGAAAGATCCATACATTGAGTGTAACATGATGATGTCTTTCAACGGGTGAATTGATTAAAAACCCAAATGCTACACATCGATTTTTTTAAATCTCAAACCTCAATGATACCGAGTAAATCCTTTTCTTTTACTCTTTTTAGTACATCTCCAATGCGTTTTGTAAACTCAAAGTGACCAATGCTAACCCCGTCGCTTTCTCTTCTCATAACATATCCGACAACATATCTTTTTCCGTTACTTAATCTGAGTTTACCCCTTAGCAGAGTGAGGTGAAGCTCCCTGCAAATTTCAGGCAATTGCTGACTGTCTATCCATCGAGGTAAATTTGTGTAAATACCGGCCTCATCAAGCGCTCTGCGGAAGCATGGTCCATCAACGTCGCTGAATCCTTCCGGAATAGGCATCTTAAAGCGATCTGGATCATCGAAGACGTAAAACGGAGCACCCTCGGATTTTGAGTATTCGCCCATGGTGCATTCATGGTATCACCAATCCATTTTTGTGCGAAGTCATTGAATCGTACATAGTATAATGTCCCGCATGAGTTACCTCGAAACAGCAAGAACAGCAATAGCAAAGGTGAGCGCCAATCTTTCACATCTTCCCGAATTACAAAAAACCGTTGAAATAGTTCAGGGAAAAGCGGTTGAGGGTGATGCTTTTACGGAGAACCCCTCGCGCTATATTCGCCATACCTACATACAATATCTTCGGATCATTAAAGATCTGGCCACTCTCAAGCCAGAAGAAGTTGAGCTTATTCGTACGGCAAACACTCGTAGTGCAGAACGCGGCATTTCTACAAACTCAGCGTCACATGGTGGTGCTGACTATTTTCTGGATATTCTTGGGACAGAAAAACAACAAAAAGTATTAGGTGCTGTATTGGAGAGTGCAAACGCGCAGTCAAACATTTTTCAGACTGCGCTCGAAGACTTATCTGCTCGTATGACAAGGGGGCACGAGTTAGCCGAGGTGGGCGCTCAAATATCCGATGGCGCGTCTGCAGATGCAGATTTTGCGATTTGGGGTCACACAAAAGGTCTTACGCCAGAAGCTATGGTGCATTTTGTTCTTTGCCATTTTTTAGAACGGACATTCACTGCGCAATTTATCCACGATCAAGACGAAGATATACGAGAGCTTGTTTCGAGGAAAGACACACTCCTCGCAGCCATGGGCGATGTGATTCGCCTACGGAATGCCCAGGGAGTAGCAGACCCATATATTGTTACCATGTGGGAAAAAGACAGAGACCAAGGTGGTTTGAAGTGGAATAGGCAGTCAAGACAAGAGCTTTACAACGAGGTTGTTTCAGAAAAATAAGAATGTATCAAACATGACTGTTTACTCTAGCGGCGGTGTGGATCTATCGAGTTCAGCCTGTATTTTGTTCATGAGTTCTTTGCCATTTTCGAGCGCAAGCTCTCGTGTACCATAAATGAGTGTGTTTGCGGTAAAACCTGCATGCCGATCTGGTCCAGCGTGTTTAAAGTACACAGTGCCAACCCAACCGTCCTCCTGTGTATAGAAAACCTTCGCTTGTTTTAATTTCAAACGATAGTCTTCTGTTTCTGCGGCGAAATCTGGTTCTTCAGAAATAATTTCCATTCGTCGCGCTTGTGTTTGTGTGAGCGTTTCCATGCGAACTCCTACGTGTTTAATTTGATGTGGGTATTATAACTTGCCTTGGGGATACGAAAAGGGGGCGGTTTTCAAGGCCGCCCCCAATTCACACGTACAAATATTTAGTTGTGCCGGAGGAGCTGAGCTATTCCTCGTCGTCGACGAGGGCTTCCAGCGTGGCCGCCGGGTCGTTGAGCAGCGACTTCAGAGCCTTGGCTCCGCGCGCATTCTTGCGACGGATCCGCAGTTCCGCTTCCGCCTTCTCGACCTTGGCCTCGGCATCCAAGATGTCCTTGGCCTGGAATTCGCGCAATTTTTCCAGTGTGGCCTTGGAGCCCATCAACCGGAGTTGCGCGTAGGCGAAGCCCGCTTCCATCTCGGCGATTTGCGCGAGGAAATCCGCTTCCATCGCAACGTAATCTTCCTCGAGTCCTTCGATGTGCTTCTCGAGGGTCGAGACGCGATCGTGAGCTTCCTGCATTTCGGGCAGGGACTCAACCAAGGTAGCGCGATCCGCCGGGCGCATGCGCTTCAGGGCAGAACGAATGCTCATGCGCCGGACCGGTTGGGGCTGAACCCAATCCAGTGCGGTTCCAACGTTCTTCGAAATGCCGTTGGTGAAT
>DATEVM010000054.1:0-6605 GCA_035281785.1 Patescibacteria group bacterium | reverse complement strand
GCGGTTGTCCGCTTGTATCGATTCGAAACATTTCTCGAGTTTTTGGATGATCAAGGTCGAGATGCAATCGTTATAAAACGAATACTGATCAATCATGACTTGACGTTGTTGGGTCCTGGGACGAGTGTAGGAAAGATGTACTTGGGTCCTTTGTACTATTACCTCATGGTTCCATTTTTGGCGATGACCTATCCTGAGCCAACGGGACCAGGGTATGCGATTGCTCTGTTGAGCGTAGTAACGGTTTGGTTGGTGTATGCGCTTGGTAAAAAGATAGTGGGTGAAAAGGCAGCGCTGTTCGCAACTGCGCTGTATGCCACATCTCCCTGGATTGTAAAGTTATCCCGATTTAGTTGGCAACCAAACCCCGCTCCGTTTGTGGCACTTCTTATGATGTACCTTTCGGTGCAAGCGATACATAAAAAAAAGATATGGTATTGGTTTTGGGTTGCGTGTTGTTTAACAGTCTTATCTCAACTTCACTATGTTGCGCTGTTGTCTGCCATTCCTACAGGCATGTTGTTTTTATATGACCTCTATCGGCATGGAAAAGGAAAGTTGAAGACATATGGATTTGTTGTCGCCAGTTCCCTCGTTGTGTTTCTTCTGTCCCTTTCACCACTTATCGCATTTGACCGCCTTCATAATGGATTGATTTCCAGCGGCTTTCGCGAATACCTTCAGGATCAGACGCGTAAAACAACACTTGCTCAGCGATTGGAACACGCTGTAGAGGATATCCATGGGAGAAGTATGTTTGTGACGGTTGAAATGCTTGGGTTGTCCAAGGAACAGCGCGCGATCAATACGTACATAGTTTTAGCGTTTTTTATTGTATCAGTTGCGGCGTTAATGCATGCAAAAAAGTCACAGCACGCATTGGGTGTTGGTGTGGTGGCGCTTTGGGTTGGAATGGCGGTGGTTGGTCTCACTCTTTTTCGCGACACGATTTATCCGCACTACGTTGCGTTTCTATTTCCTGCTGTTACCCTGTTGTTCGGTGTTGTTGCAGCATACCTGTCTGAAAAGCATGTCTTGCTTCACATAGGTTCGTGGTTGTTGGTTGTATGGCTGATTGTGGTTAATCTATCCGGTATGTATTTTTGGACCGCCACTCCGTTTGGGATTAACGACCTCCGTTCAGTCTCAAAAAGTCTCCTTGTCGAGTTGAAACCCGGAGAGCGATACAATATTGCTTTGCTGAACGACAACCGTGAATATCGCGGTATGAAATATCGGTACTTTCTCGATGTCACCGATCGTCCGCCAGCTTCCGAGTACGACTACAATGACTTAGATAAGCTTGTGGTGATTGTCGAGAATGGTGAGAATCCTAAAAAGGCGCCAATCTTTGAGATTCAACGCTTTTTCGAGCAATACCCACATGCAACGTTGCTGACAGAGCTTTCGTACAAGGGTATAGTAACTACATACATCTTTGGAAGATAAACTATGAACGCTATGCGAGAACCTGTTGATGTGTCGGTGGTTGTTCCTTCGTACAACGAAATGGCGAACATTCGACGTGGTGTTCTTGATGACATGCTTGAGTATCTCAAAAAACAATCGTATTCTTGGGAACTTGTGCTGACAGACGATGGTTCAACCGACGATACGTTGGAGTCACTCGTCGCATTTACAAAAAAACACGATCATGTTGTTCTTATTGAAAACCCGCATCGCGGAAAAGGCCCGACGGTTTTTGAAGGAATGACAAAGGCGGTGGGAAGTGTGCGTGTGTTTACTGACTTCGATCAAGCAACGCCTCTTTCTGAGATTGATAAGTTGTTGCCGTTTGTGGATCATGGGTATGATGTCGTGATTGGTTCCCGAGAGGTTCAAGGGGCCAAAAGAGAGCGTGAGCCGTTTTATCGCCATGTCATGGGAAAAGGGTTTAACACACTTGTGCAGTTGTTAGCTGTGCGGGGGATTCACGATACGCAGTGCGGATTCAAGCTGTTTACCAAAAAAGCTGTTGAGACGTTATTCCCAAAGCTTTGGATTTATCGACCAACGAAAGTTCGATACGACGCATTTACTGGTGCATTTGACGTTGAGCTGTTGTTCCTCGCAAGGAAGTTTGGATTTCGCATTGCAGAAGTTCCGGTCTCGTGGAAGTATGTGCGAACGGTGAGGGTGAGTGCGCTTAAGGACTCAGCGCGTATGTTTTTTGATTTGCTGAAGATTCGAGTGGTTGACGTACTCGGAAAATATCAGGCGAAATGAAGCGATTTTTATTACAGCTTGCTCTTCTTTTCCCATTTATTGGCTACGCCATATATTCGTACGCGCAAACCGATCCGAATTTAGTAATTACGAGTTTCCCGTTGTATTGGAAGTTTCAAGAATACATGTGGCAGATTGGGTATCACATGCGCTCTACATCAGTGGTGATATATGCTGCTTTGATTGTTGCGTGCCTTTTGTCATTTTGGGGTATGCGATGGTTGAAGAACAACGAGCGGTTGGGTGTGTTTGGTGCGGTTATGATTGTGTTGATGTTCGCGCACAACGCTTTGTCACACGACATATTCAACTACATGTTTAACGCGAAGATGGTACTGCAATATGGTTTGAATCCGCATATACGTGTGGCATTAGATGTTCCTGGGGATGAATGGCTGCGGTTTATGCATAACACACATACACCTGCCCCGTATGGCTACGGATGGACAGCGTTGTCGTTGCTGCCTTCGTTGTTAGGTGGGGGAAAGTTTGTGCCAACGTATATGCTCTACAAACTTTTTATGGTGCTGGGTGTTGCTGTGTTGTTTTACGCACAGCAACGACTGGCGAAGATCTTGAAGATGGAGAAGGAGTATTGGTCGCATGCGTGGCTGCTCTTTTTACACCCGTTATTTTTGATTGAAACAGTTGGAAATATGCATAACGATGTGTGGATGATTGCGTTTGCGTTTCTGTCTTTGTGGGCGCTGATCGCTGCAAAGCAAGGAAGAAAGTTATTCTGCAAACATGGGTTTTTAGCGGTTGGTAGTTTTATCGCGTCAGTGTCGATTAAGCTTGCAACGGTCGTGTTGTTGCCAGTGGGGGGTGTGTTGTTGTTTGATTTCAAGAACAAGCAGTGGAAGTTTATGAAGACCTACTGGGCCGAGATTTCTGCACTACTTCTGTTTTTGCCGTTGTTGACAGCGAGGTCACAGTGGTTCCATCCGTGGTATTTGATTTGGTCCCTAAGTTTTGTGCCGTTCATGCGATCAAAAACAGTGCGAGCGGCATTCATTGGGTTTTCACTCGCACCCCTCTTTCGATATATTCCATACCTACTGCAAGGTTCGTTTGATGGAACTGTCATTCAACAGGAGTACCTGATAACCTGGGTTGGAGGGCTTGTGCTCGCCTTGTGCGCAGTGTCGATTTCACGGTTTCATCTTCACAAAAAAACTTCGAACTCCTGATAGAATAGGACTATGCGCATCCGACACATTCTTGGTGCATTTTTGGTTCTTCAGCTGATCGCACTTACCGCGTTTCCGATTTTTTCTGATGAGGCCATTTATATTCGATGGGCAAAGCTTGCAGTGAGCGAACCAGTAAAATATGCCTTTTTACCCATGCTGGATGGTAAACCGCCACTTCATGTGTGGTCGCTTATTCCGTTCGTGCAGGCTTTCGCTGATCCGCTTTTTGGCGCACGACTATTTTCTGTGCTGGTTGGGTGCGTAACGGCGGTGGGAATGTTAAAGCTTGCAGCGCTGCTGGGTGGAAATAGAAAGCAACAAGCACTTGCATTGGTTTTGACATTGGTTACGCCGTATTGGCTTTTTCATCATCGTATGGCGGTGACAGAAGGGTTCTTGGTTTTTTGGTTGGTCCTGGCGATGGTTTCTGGATTGCGGTTATTGCGATCGCCGACCGTTGTTTGGAAACATGTTGCGGTGTTTGCGATTGCGGTTGCGGGTTCGCTGTGGACAAAGACAACAGCGTTGTTTTTCATTCC
Organism: Patescibacteria group bacterium; assembly: GCA_035281785.1. Lineage (GTDB taxonomy): Bacteria > Patescibacteriota > Microgenomatia > UBA1400 > UBA12028 > DATEVM01. Next base: position 2,647 of record DATEVM010000054.1, on the reverse strand, counting down.
GATGTTAGCGTTGTTACCCGCGCTTGTTTGGTCGGTTGAAAAAGGTAAACGCGCATTATTCTCGGTATATTTGGACAAGAAAACATATTTGTTAGCAACCGCAGGATTTATCGGATGTCTAGGTTTTCTTGCTTTGCGACTGTCTCCATTGTTCCCATTCCTGTTCTCCAGAAGCGTTGATTACACGTTCACGGTACAAGAATTGTTGGCTGGTGAGTGGAAATATGTATTATTTGCATCGCTGCCAAAAATCATGTGGTGGGTTACTTGGTATATGTCACCATTTTTGATGTTGGCAGCAGTTCGACCGGAAAAAAGAACAGGTGTGTTGTGGTTGATGGCTGCGGTCTACGCTGCGCCAATTATCTTGACCGGAAGGGTGGTGACAGCGCGGTACATTTTCCCTGTTGCTGTCCCATTGACGATAGCAGCTGCGCTAGGTCTTGGTGCAATTATGGAAAAAGGAAGCAAAATCCTTGGGAGAGTTATTCTCTGGGGATTTATTGTTCATGCGGCGGTTTTTGGTTTTCTGTTATTTGCGCTTCCCGACTATTCGCTGTTAACGCATGAGGACAAACATCAGTATCTGCTTGAGTGGTCGTCGGGGCATGGTATCGCGCAAATAGTTGGGCGCGTAAAAGATGATCTCAAACTTCATCCGGTGATTGTGGCTACAGAAGGATACTTTGGCACGCTGCCGGACGGCATTTGGATTTATTTTGCGAATTACAAAGGCCCGAACAGTGTGGAGGTATATGGTATTGGTCAACCGATCACCGAGATTCCTGTATCACTGCAACAGCGTGTGGTAAAAGATACGATTGTGTACCTAGTCGTGAATCAGTCGCGATTCTTTGATACAAACACAGACAAGTATGAGGTTGTTGGGACGTATCCTCGACCATACGGAGCACCCCCGCTTTTGTTATTAAAAGTGAGCAAGGTAAAGGTGCAATGAGGGCGTTCGCACTTTTCCGCCAAAAACCATGGATTCTTTTTGCAATATTTTTATATCTCTTTAGCTTTTGGCTTCGATGGTGGAAGTTGCAACACATCTCACCGTTTGGCGATGATATGGCGCGTGACGCATTTGTGGTTCTTCAACATATTGGGGAACGCACACCGTTTGTGCTTGGGCCTAAGGCGAGCGTTGGGAACTTCTACGTTCAGCCGATTTATTACTACCTGATGGCGATTCCAATGTTTTTAAGTGGCGGAAACCCCGAGTCTGCCTCGATGATGATTGTGGTATTGGAGTCGTTGACACCAGTTTTGTTGTACTTGATTGGGCGACGATACTGGAAAGAGTCCGCTGGGCAGGTGATGGGGGTGTTATACGCCATCTCGCCATTTGCAATTACGTTCGGGAGTTACGCATGGAGTCCGAATCTTATTCCTCTCACATCAACACTCATGCTTTTTGGGGTGCTTGAGTATGTGGTGCGCAAAAACACGAAGGGATTGTTAGTGGCGATTACTGCAGCAGTGTTAGCGCTACAGATGCATTACCAAGCGTTTTCACTCATGCTGTTTATGGCGACGGTCTTTGGATATATCGTTTTGTTTCGTCGGAAAGATATGTGGTGGTGGTTGGGTGGGTCTGTGCTTGGGGCCGCAACACTTCTACCGCTTTTGTTTGACGTTCCGTTAGCGACGCAGAACTTTGTGAACATTTACAAATTCTTTACACAAGAACATGCGCAGTACTTTCAGACAACGCGCACCTTTCCGTTCTTCTGGAATAACATTCCCAGGTTTTTTGAGTTAGTTTACGGGTTTATGAGCGACGGATATCGAGTTGGTCGCATCATTTACCTTGTCGGGTTTACGTTCTTGGGAGTGCAAACGCTGTGGCGGATGATGAAGATGCGATCGTTGACTGCAGATGCGGTGTTTCTCTGGTTTGCATTGGTATCGTTTATTAGCCTTCGTTTGTATAAAGGGGACAAGTTGGACTACTATCTCCTCTTTATGACGATGCTGCCGGTGATGCTTCTTGGTGTGGTGTATGCGGCGGTTGATCGTTTTAAGGTTGGTAGATGGATGTTCGGCGCTTTGTTTGTTTGGCTCGCGGTGACAGCATGGTTTCAGTTCCCGGCGAAGGTACATGAACCACAGCACGACTATGAAAAACTGCGTAAGTTTGTACGTGTACTTGATGCGGAAATTGGGGCAGATTACGCTGTTGTTGAGATTCCATATACATTCTTTAAAGACCCGCTGCGATTTGCATTTCTATCCGAAGGTGGGAGTTCACGGTTAGATGAATCCGGTGCTTCTAAGAAACCACATGTGTACATATGTAGCGTTGAGCAGTTTTGTGAGGATGGTGCGTATCTGCAAAAAGAAAATGAGCATCCCGAGACCTTGCTGGGTATAGAACAAAAAGAGCATGCGTTAGGAAGAAAGAAAGTTAAGTCGTTCCTGTTTGCAGAGGAGCAGTTGCGGCTCGAGGTAGTGGTGTATGAATAGGTTGTCAAAAATGTTTTTACCGGTGGGGTTTGCCTTGTTGTTTATTTACGTTTCCGTTTTGTTGTACATATATCGTGGGTCACTGTTTGTACGACAGGCACCAATTGAATGGACAAAGACGTACAACGCTTCTAAATATGTGATGGGCGAGCGCGGATCGGGTATTTCGGATGAC
>DATEVM010000053.1:0-2931 GCA_035281785.1 Patescibacteria group bacterium | reverse complement strand
CGCAACAGTGATCATGTTCATACCCATTGCTTGATCGGTGTCGGCTGTAAACCGCGCGTATAGATGTCGACCTACAATCCAGGTTCGCATCTCGAGCATCTTTAAATGTTTGCTTGTTTCTTGCGCTTTCTCCCATAGTTTTTGCTGGGTATCATGTAGCCAAAGATCAAACTCAGCAGCAGTTGCCCCATCTTTACAAAGAAATACCGGTGCCCGAGACATGCCGCTGTACTTTACCGTTACCTGAACGCCACCCGACTCCTCCAACGCTTTCATGCCTCGGTTTACGCTTGCAACGAGTGCTCCCTCTGTTGTTGCGAGTGGAACATATACAGGATGCTGGAGACTTTGGTGCTTGATGGTTATTGGACCTGCGATTCCCAGTGGAAGTTCGACAGAACCAATAAGATTTTCGCAGTTATGTGAGCCGACGATTGTTGGGTCAAATCGTTGCTGAAAAAGTAACGGGAAGTCCCGTTCTTCCCTTTTCTGTAGCAACTCGCGCCGTTCCTGAATTGCTTCAGGATTCGTTGGGATTTTTTGGAACGTGGTTTTGACAGCCGTCATGTTCCATTAGTCGAAAAAGAGGGTGGAAATCACGCAACATTGTCCCAAGTCCCTTTAAAGTCCCGGTCTTGCTGAGATGCTGATATACTTCTTCCTATGAATCTCGATCAAGTAGTTCTCGTAGATGCGAACGATAAACAAATCGGCGTGATGGACAAAATAGAGGCCCACCGCGGTGAGGGGAAAAGACACCGCGCATCGTCTGTATTCCTTTTTAATCTTCGCGGCGAACTTCTTATGCAGCAGCGTAGCGAGAAAAAGATTGTTGGCGCAATGCAGTGGGCGAACACGTGCTGTGGAAACGTATGGCCAGACGAATCAAAATTAGACTGTGCATATCGTCGACTAAAAGTCGAACTTGGGATTACCAACGTTGAGCTACATTCAAGATACACGTTTGAATATCACGTTCAAGCAAACGTTGAGTTCAGTGAGTGGGAAGTTGATGAGGTGTTTGTTGGTGTGTATGACGGGGAGGTTTCGCCAAATCCAGATGAAGTTGCACGGTGCCGATGGATATCGAAGAAAGACATTGAAGACTGGATTCAGAAGAGCGATGGCACGCTCGCTCCGTGGTTTGTGATTATGTTTAAAGATGTGCGGCTGCAGGAATCGTGGCCAATCCTTTAAAAAAGATGGTCGGCTACCTCGGTAGGAGCATTTCCAACAGTGGCGAGTATTGTTTTTTGTACGCTCGGAAGTTTTGAAAGCGTTTCTTGAACAACATTTTCGTGTTCAGGTAACGTGAGCACATGAACATTGAAACCAGTGTTGATGGTGAAGTAGGCGGGGATGCCGTTTTTTCTCAGTGTTTGCACGGTGCGCATAACCTCGACTGTTCCCGGGTACCAAGCAATAAGCGGGGGAGTACTTGTAAGTAAAATACTGTGAAATTCAAGCGTTTCCGTTTCCACGAGAGTTCCTAGCTGTTCAAAATCTTTTCTTTTTATTGCATCCAGCACACGCTGTATTTTTTCTGAAACATGGAGAAGTCGTTGTTGATAAAAAGGACTGGTGTGTGCTGCGGCGTGACCTTCAGTAGAGGAGACTGTTTTTTTATCCTCAGATACTACAGCGACAACATCTCGAATGTCCCAATGTGAGGAGGGGAAACGACTGACTGAATACGACTCATCAGACGTATTACCATCCAACCATTCAACAAATCCACCACAGACACATCGACACGCCGTGCCTGATCCTTGTCTGGCGAGGATGCTCAGTTCACGCTCACTCAACTCAAGCCCGACAGCTTTTGTTCCGGCAATAGTAAGTGCGGCAAAACCTGATCCAGAGCTGGAAAGGCCAGTCCCTTTAGGAAATGTGTTTTGCGAGACAACTTTTGCAAACATTGAAATATGTGCGAGCGACCGGATACGATCAAGGTGTTTGCTGACTCGCGAGGTTTCTTCTTCGTCCGCTTCATTTTGGATGACGATAGAATCACTTTTCAATTGCTCTTGAAACTCAACAGTGGTAACTGTATCCAGTCCGTTCAAAATCATCGAAACGCTCCCGTTTTCCGGGAGTCGTAGTTTTTCATCCTTCTTTCCCCAGTACTTCACCAAGGCGAGATCGCTTGAAGCTTTTACCGTTACTTTTCTCATTGCGAATATACTCCTTTTGCGTGAACATGCGCATGTAGCACGATGCCTCCAGCAGACTGAATTGCACGCTCAACAGGTTGAACGTGTTCATCATCACACAGCGAGATCATACAGTCTCCACCGCCTGCGCCGGAAAGCTTCGCGCCGTACGCGCCCGCTTTTTGTGCTGCCGTAATAAGCGTATCAAGCTCTTTACTGCTTACTCCCAATTCATGAAGAATACTTTGATTTTCGCTCATGAGTGACCCAACAACGTTCCATTGCTGCTGCCGTATTGCTGCTTCAGCCTGTTCAACAATATGTTCGATACTATGGAATAAACCCTCGATCTTTTTGGGAGTTTGGCTTCTTTTTTCCTGTACCATACGCACAATAGTTGGCGTATCCGCCTTAATTCCCGTGTATCCGATTATTAGCCTTGCCTTTTCAAAGTTGATAGGCCGGACGACTTTTGCTGGGGAGACGTAATACAGTGTCTGTCCCCAAATCGCCGCGGCCAAGTCGAACCCCGATCCCACGCCCTGCACATCTAAAACTGCCTGGTAGCAGAGTTGGAACAGTTGTTTTTTTGTAAGCGAGACATCAAATAATGTTGCGAGTGCGTGGATGCAGGAAACCGTGACAGCACTACTTGATCCAAAACCGAATAAACTGGAAAAATCGCTTGCTGTTGTCAAAAAGACCCCCGAATGTTGAGGATGTTTCTCAAAAAAACGAAAAGCAGCTGCCTCAATAAATGCAACGGCCTTTGGAATCT
>DATEVM010000052.1:0-6457 GCA_035281785.1 Patescibacteria group bacterium | reverse complement strand
AATTTTTGCTCTGCTTTTCGGAGTTCTGCTGTTGCTTGTTGGAGTTCAAGCTCATCGAACTCTTTTTGGTATGCTTTCCATGGTCTGCGTACCCAGACTTCATCCACAACTGCCCAGACAGTTGTCACTGCCAGTAGTGCGGCACACACAACAAAGATCGCTCCATATCTTCGCTCTTCAACTGGAATCAATCTTCGCTGTTTGAAAATCCTGATCATATTATTGTTCTCGGTACCATTGCAATACATTCCCATGGACACTCTTTCACACACAATGTACAGCCGGTGCATGGTTCTTCAATCACACGACAGACATTGGTGAGAATTTCGGGATTAGGATTTCTCACAACAGTGATACAGTCCACCGGACAAAATTCGATGCACACCTCACAGCCCGTACACATCTCTTCATCAATGAGCGCAACCAGCTTAGATTTTTTCTTGGTGATAACACGTGGTCTTGCTTCTTCAGTCATATATTGAACCACGGTGTAACCCATACATACTTGATGTTCAAGGCAATACGGAGAAACATTTTAATCGGCAGCGCTAACATCGTCAGCAGCAGAAAGACAACAATGCTGTAGCGTATGACACCAAACTTCTTCATGAACTCTGGCTGCTTCTTCTTTAAGTAAAAATAAAAAATGACTCCCAAGAAATAGTACCCGCTCACTAGAATTCCACCAAAGACCAATGACAAAAAGTAGGATCGAATGCCAAGGAGGTACGGTAGATCCACATTGGTTATGGCAACAATTCGATGCACATCCCATTCTTCCCATGGATAGAAAAAATACCAGCCAGGTCCACGAAAAAATGTTCCGATAATGATCAGTACGACCCACAACATATATCCGAAACCGAATACAATCATAGCAAACTTCCGCTGATGAAAACTATAGTAGCCGCCCCCACGTGGATTGGTATCGATATACGGGATTATCATCAAGCCGACAATTATCAAACCGGGAAGGATAACACCGGCAATCCATGGATCAAAATAGACCAACATTTCTTGTAACCCAAGAAAATACCAGGGAGCCTTTGCAGGATTTGGTGTTTTACTGGGACTAGCGAGTTCTTCGAGCGGTGCATCAATTGTAATTGACCAAACGGTTAAGATGACCATGATAAGAAGAGTAGCCAAAAATTCAATGCGTGTCAGATAGGGCCAGCAATGAACCTTGTCGATATTTCTATTGACACCATACTTATCATTCTTTACTGCTTGACTCATGCCGAGCCAATAGTAAAACAATACAAGCAACAGCATTCCGGCGATAGGAATGTTGTCAGGGAGTGTCAAGATGTGAAAGAATTGTTCCATGTAATAAAAAATTTTAAAGACTAGACAACAATAAGGTTACTTTTACAACAAAGAATGCTGACCAAGCGAGTAAGAATTTCTTAGCGTTCATGATTTATCTCCCTTCTTTTCTAACCTCTTGCAGGTTCACGACCTGCGGGAAAGTTAATCCTCATCCCCATCACGATCGTTATCTCGGAACACCTTGATTGATGCTTTCAGGTTTTGATCGATAATATCTTGATTACTTGAGTCTGTAGGATCAAGTAGAACACCACTAAGCCCTAGAAACCATCCTTTTGAACTAAAGCGTAGTGTGACTGTAACATTGGGATTAGAGGAAGTAATCACGAGTGGGGGATTGAGATCATATTTTTGTTCTTCATTAACTCTGCTGCGGTAAGTGAATGGTTGACCACCAGACCCATCCTTGAATACCACACCATCAATGATCATACTGAACCGCTCACCTGCGAGGAAATCAGCAAAGGGGGCACGCTCTGCTGGAGTAAAGTTGTCAAGATCGTAATTGTTCACACGGTGAACTTTGAACCCGATCTCTCGATACGTACCAAACTTTACCGCAGAAACAGCGATTTCATGTACTGCGCCACTGATATTGTACTCAACGACTATCGGTGCGGTTCTAAACTCTACACTATCGTTGTCACTTTCAAATTTGATTCGCTTCAGTACGAGCCTGAACCGGGTGACTTTAATTGAATCGACTGCAAAGGGAGTCGCATATATGTCACCCAGCCGATTCAACTGCAGAACAGGTGTTAGTGAATACTTCGTTAGGAGTGAAATCTGTCCAGTTTGAGGTGCTACTATTTCCTCTTTGCATGCGAAGGTAACAATCGCTATCCATATTAAAAACAGCAGAAAAAGGACTCTAAAGATCTTTCCCATAATAACTTCTCCTCGTATATATTATGTTTGTGGGTAATTAATAGTGTTAATTAAGTCATCAAATTTCTATATCTAAATTTTTTTTTCATTTTTTATAGCATGTCTTTAATCTCTTTACACTTGATAATAATTAGTTATAACACATTAGTATTAACATATAGAACTATTAAATTTTCTCTGACGGTCTAGAAATCCCGCCATCCTTTCGCACTCTCCAGAAATGCACAATCATAAAGCCACAGCCAGAAGTGGAAGGGCGATACAATGCAAGACGTAGAAACGTAAAAGCGCCGGCGGTCCAACTTGCGTACCGCCGAGCAAAATCATTAAGCCTGTCATGACCACAGCACACTCATTGCTTGTCGGTTCCGTAAATAAGCCCAATAACAATCCCACCAATCCCCTCCTGGATCACATGCCAGGCGGAATCAACTATGACGCCCGCCAATGGATAGTTCCATAATCCGTGCATTTGGACCGACCAGGGGAGCATCCAGATGATTCCTATCAACGCACCGAATCTAAAACCTTCTTTTACTGGCGAGCCGCCTTTGTATCCAATCGGATACGCAAAGGCCATCAGGAAGGCGAGAATAAGTTGCCCCAGAGCTACAAAGAGCATGTTCTGTTCTGCCCGGGCCAACGCAACGTCATTTGTCCTGTAGAAATCTCCTAAGAGGACAACGTGCCAAAGACCAGCCAACACGAAGGTTACAACAAAGGTTGCTAACCAAGCTAATAAGAGCTTCTTTGTGTTCATGATTGTTTCTCCTATAAAGTTGTGATGAAAATGCTACTATTTATTGTAGCTGATTTGTTTTGTACTACACTCTGGGAATCCTCTAAAGGAATCCTTCGGACATCCCTTTGGGAAAAGCACATTGGGTCAGCCCGTTGTTAGGTGCAGGATTATTTCTCGCAACTGATTAATCCAAATCCAGGCGCATGTAATTTTCTTAATTGCTGATTACTGAAGCCTGCATCATTAGCCCATGCTCTTACCTCATCAAAAGAATAAGTATTGCCATTTGCCTGATGGAATAAATTGAGTGCCATAAATGATGTGGTCGCCTTGGACAGTTGGCTATTGCCGCCAACTCCCTTTATCTGGTCAAGAATGATTAATTGGCCACCTTTATTCAAGGATGAAAAAATTTTTCCAAACAATAATCGGTTCTGATCGGGCGTCAAACCGTGTATGATGTTGAAAAGCAACGCTGCATCGTTACCCTGCGGCAGATCTTCTTTCATGAAATCTGTTGCTTGAAATTGAACACGACTTTGCATGGAGTGCATTTGGATACATTCGTCCGCATATTTTCTGACGATCTCAAAGTCAAGAATGGTAGCCGACAGGTTATTGTTCCTTTTACAAAGTTCAATACTGTACTGTCCATGCGAACCGCCAAGGTCTATCAATTTGGAAGTATTCGGTGGAAGTTTTATTTTACCTGCTACTTCCTTCAGATTTGTCCTTGAAATTTCAATCATAGCACGGCTGTATAATTCCCACTCATGTTCTCCAAAGACATCGTAATTAATCTTCGATGGTTTTCCATGAACGATGGTGTCTTCGAGGCTGATGATTGAATTGAAAAGCCAGTCGCAATAGAGAATAAAGTATCTAAAACTGTCAGGAGAGTTTTTGTCCAAGAACTTCAACCCTCTTTTTGTAAATTTCCACCCATTAGAATTTCTTTCGGTGTATCCCATTGCTTCAAGACAGCCTAACAAAAGCTCTACACCTTTTTCACTTACCGAGCATTGTTTGGCAATTTGAGCGGAGCTTTTTTCTTCGCTGCTCAATTGATCAGTGATTTTCAACTTGACTGCAACGCCTAAAGCTTTTGCAAGACCTACATTGCTTCCGATATCAGCAAACGGATGTGCAATAATGTCCTTGTTTAGGAGCATCTTTTCGATGAAGTTGAATTTGTAAATCATGGCTATATCCTTTTTGTGTGGTATTTAATCTTGCACCTGCTAAGTAATGTTTCTCGTTATTGATTCGTTATCGGCATGTTGCTTCCTTTGGTTAGCTGCTTATTCTTTCTCCGATGGTCTGGAAATCCCACCGTCTTTTCTCACTCGCCAGAAGTGTACAATCATAAAGATTGCTGCAAGCAGCGGAAGTGCGATACAGTGAAAGACGTAGAAGCGAAGCAATGCCGGCGGTCCAACTTGCGTACCGCCAAGCAGAAGAAAACGAATGTCGTTATCCGGTTTCATCCCAAGCTCGGGTCCGAACGGACCCTCATGCCCGAGGAATGGCGTTGCACGTGCCATATTCGTTCCAACTGTAATTGCCCACATGGCAAGTTGATCCCACGGTAAAAGATATCCTGTGAACGAAAGGAGAAGAGTCAATACGAGCAACATAACTCCGACAACCCAATTGAATTCTCTTGGTGGCTTATATGACCCGGTCAGAAAAACACGCAGCATGTGAAGCCAGACAGTAATCACCATCAGGTGCGCTGCCCATCGATGCATATTGCGGAGGAACATACCGAACGGAACATCATGCTCTAAGTATTTCATGTCGGCATACGCATATTCAGCCGTTGGTCGATAGTAGAACATGAGAATTACACCCGTCACCGTCAGAACGATGAACAAGAGAAACGTAATACCGCCCATCCCCCACGTGTAACGGATGTCGGTTGCATGACGCCACACGGATGTCGGATGCAGATGAAGGAACACATTGCTCACAATCTGATGCATCCGGTTCGGCTTAGTGTCCTTGTAACCGTGCCGAAAGATAGATCGGTACAACTGCGTTCGTTTGATTTTCTCCATCGTAACCATTAGATATCTTTCTTTCAAACTTTTAGAAACGACCCTGGTTTTCCCCACTCATCTCTTTCAAACAGGAACTTCACACTCTTGTCTACGACCAACTCACCGTTTTCATTAAGCATGATTTTTATTCGTTCAAGCGGACGTGGTGCTGGTCCTTCAAAATTAATACCACTTAGGTGAAAGCCGCTGCCGTGACAAGGGCACTTGAATTTATTTTCCGTCTCTAACCATCTGGGCGTACATCCTAAGTGTGTGCACACTGCCGATAATGCATAGAATCCTTCCTCATCACGCACGATCCAAACCTGTTTTGATTTCAAGTACTTACTGCTGACTTCACCGAGAGCATATTCATCGGGGAAACCAGCCTTAAAGACAGGTGATGCCTCGAACAGCACGCGCGGGAAGAAGAACCGGATTGTTCCGAGGAGAGCCGTGCCAAGAAAAGCGAAAACCGCGAGCCATCCGGAGAGGGAGAGAAAATCACGCCGGGTAATCCATAGACCCCGTGATTTGTCGATAGGGACTTCCTTTCGGAGAGGTGTTGTGTTCCGAGCTTGTTCTGAGAGCGTCATTTTTGTTTGTCCTGAACAAACCACTTGGGCATGTTACTATCTTGTTCACGCCAATACTTATTGCAGCGCAATGATTCTATACCGTCTCCGTCATTCGGCATCGCATTTTGATGATTCCCAGCACTACGTTTTACGAAAAACTGCTTATTCAATGATGACCTTTCCACTCATCCCGAAATGGCCGATTCCGCAAAAGTGTGAACAGCGAAAGCCATACTCACCTTTTTCTTGAGCGTAAAATTCAATGACTTTGGTCTCCCCTTCTTCAATCGTTTCATCAATTCCAAAATCTCCGAGTTTAAAGCCGTGCGTACCGTTGATGCTTCTAACTTTGATCTGGACGAGCGTCCCAACTTTCAGGTGGAGTTCATCGGGTGAGAAGTGATACCGCTCGGCAGTCATCTCAATGGTTTCTTTCGGAACATTTGAACGATCAAGCTCTTTCGGAATTGCCTGGAAATTCTTTGAGGTTGAGCAGCCGCTGAGAAAGAAAATAACACAACAAGAAGCGAGTAACGAGATGTTGATTTTCAAATGCGTTTTCTCCATTTTCTTTACAATAATTTGGAAGACGAGATTGAGATTCGTCCTGCAACTTTTGTGGAATTGTACTGTCCAAGAATCCGGAATTCGAGATTCACACTCACCATTGCAGCAAGGCTCCCTCAATAGCAAGTCCAGGCCCCAAGGCTAGCATAATACCCATGGTGCCATGCTTGGGTTTCACATCATTGGAGCCCCGCAGCGTCTCCTGCAAGACAAAAAGGACGGTAGGCGACGACATGTTTCCGAAATTGTTCAGCACGTATTTGCTATGGCGGACTTGTTGATCAGTTAAGCCTATTTCTCGCTGCATG
>DATEVM010000051.1:0-6316 GCA_035281785.1 Patescibacteria group bacterium | reverse complement strand
GGTAAATCAAGCCCTTCTCGCAAAAGATTGATACCAACCACAACATCAAACTCACCACGACGAAGGCTGTCCAAGATCTCGGAGCGCTCTAATGTTTCCACGTCTGCATGGAGATACTGCACTTTTGGAAGTTCAACTGTTTTGTCATCAAGAAGGGCATATATCTTTTGAGGAGTGTTTAAATATTCCGTCAATGCTTCTGCCATTCGCTTCGTCAGCGTCGTCACAAGCGTTCGCTCGCCACGCTGTTTTCGTAAAATAATCTCGCGCGTCAGATTTTCAACCTGCCCCTCGGTTTTACGAACCTCTACCTCAGGATCCAGCAAACCCGTTGGACGAATGAGCTGTTCTGCAACTTCATGATTCGAGAAGCTAACTTCCCATTCATTCGGTGTCGCGGAGACAAACAGCATGTCATCCATCAACCGTAGAAACTCTTCAAACTTGAGCGGTCTATTGTCCATCGCTGACGGAAGGCGAAAACCGTAATCAACTAATGTTTTCTTTCTTGCCTGATCGCCGTTGTACATACCTCGAATCTGTGGAATTGTGATATGCGATTCATCGATCACTGTAAGGAATTGACCGTTTCCAAATGTTTTTGCATTTTCAACAAAGTGGTCTATGAGGGTATATGGTGGATCGCCAGGTTTTCTTCCATCAAAATATCTCGAATAGTTCTCGATACCATTCACAAACCCAACCTCTTGAATCATATCCATGTCATAGTTCACGCGTTGTTCAAGTCGATATGCTTCTAGCATTTTTCCTTGTTTTCGCAGTGTATCTAGATGCTTTGCTAAATCTGATCGAATTTCTGTGAAAGCCTCTGATTTTGTATTGAGGTCGGCGATGTAATGTTTTGCTGGATAAATTGTCATACGTTTGATCGGTTCCTCTGACACCGTTTCGCCTGTGGTCGGATCAATTTCTTCTATAGATTCAATCTGATTTCCAAAAAAGACGAGTTTATATGCCGTATCCTGGTATGCTGGCCAAATATGCACCGTCTCACCGCGCACACGAAATGTCGCTCTATGTAAATCGATATCGTTGCGCGAATATTGAAGATTGGTGAGCTGAAGAAACACTGAAGCTCGAGGAACAACTTCACCCGACATTAACTCTAATCTGTTTTTTGCATACTCAACCGGAGAACCTAGGTTGTAGATACATGAAACAGACGCGATAACAATCACATCGGGTCGAGTAAGAAGGTTTGTTGTTGCGGCTAATCGAAGTTTATCTATGTCATCATTAATTTGCGTTTCTTTTTCTATATACGTATCTGTTGTAGGAATATAGGCTTCCGGCTGATAGTAGTCATAGTACGAAACAAAGTAACTCACTGCGTTGTTTGGAAAGAAGTCGCGAAATTCCTGATACAGTTGAGCAGCCAACGTCTTGTTGTGTGAAATGATAAGAGTGGGCATCTGAACTTGTTGGATAACATTACTCACAGTGAAGGTTTTTCCAGAGCCTGTTACACCAAGTAGTACTTGATGTTTTTTGTCAGCACGGATACCATCCACGAGTTGCTGAATAGCACGCGGTTGATCGCCCGTTGGCTGAAAAGGTGATTGTAAAGAGAACTTCATGACGACTTATTATACTTCTTACATACTTTTTCGCGTGAATTGATAGTATTTGTTCTACTTCGTCTCAGTTGACGTTTCGTCCTCTTTTCGGTTACTGTGGATATAGTTCGCTTTCAGTTCGGGCGAACACAGAACGAATCAAATCCAAAGGAAAGGAGAACTATGGCAGTTACGCTGTACAAACGCCAAAGGCAGATTGTTGATTTTATCGCGCAGTACATTCAGCGCAACGGGTATTCTCCAACACTTCAGGAGATTGCAAATGCAATCGGCGTTTCCTCACTCGCTACAATTCATGAACATTTGCAGGCACTTATTCGAAAAAAGGTTTTAAAGAAGTACGACGGCGCTGTTCGCGGCCTTGAGCTTATCGACCGCACATTCCTCAGAATGACAGAAAGTATGGATCTCCCTCTACTAGGATACATCGCCGCAGGTAGGCCCATCCAACCGTACAGCGACCCAAACGCAGTGTTCAAGGTGTCACCTGAATTGATATCGGGTAAAAAACGCTCGTTTGTTTTACAAGTCAAAGGCGAGTCGATGATTGAAGACGGGATCTTTGATGGAGACTTTGTTGTGATTGAGGAAGAAAACGAGGCAAAAGATGGGGAAATAGTTGTTGCACTGCTTGATAATGGTCTTGCTACATTGAAACGTTTCTTTAAAGAAGCCACTAGAATACGCCTTGAGCCAGCAAACTCAAGCATGCAACCAATTTATGCAACAAATGTTAAGATTCAGGGTAAAGTAGTCGGTCTTATTCGCAAGTTTGTGAATTAGCGCGGTGTTTCATCTTCTTCGTGTAACAGTTGACGATCTCGCGTATGAATTGGTGAGAGTGAAAAGGTGGCGTCGCTGCCTTTTCTTTCGCAGTCATACCTTTGTAGTATTGTAAACATCCTTCGTTCAAATTCTCGTCGTTTCATTACATCAAGCATGAGGAGTTGCAGTGCGCGTCGAGTTGAAATCATGCGCATATCATAAAAGATAAACCTTACAGAAGGCTTACAATATGCAATTACAGAAGTTCTCGACCGGTCATCTCTACTGGTCGTGGAATATTGAGTATCTTTAAGATTGTTGGTCCAATATCAGCCAAGATGCCTCTCGGTAGAATTTTATTCGTCAGCTGTTGTAATGCCTTCGAGCAGACAATGAAAGGTACAGGATAAATACTATGTTCTGTGTCTACTTGTCCCGTCTCGTTATTAATAAGCTCTTCCGCATTTCCATGATCAGCAGTAATACAAACGATACCACCGCGCTCCACAACATTTGTAACAATCCTCCCCACACATTCGTCCGTTACTTCACATGCTTTAATTGTTGCCTCTAGATTTCCGGTGTGAGCAACCATGTCTGGATTCGCAAAGTTCACAACAATAACGTCGTAAATATCTAGCCCTATCTTTTCAAGAAGTGTTTGCGTAATTTCGTTGGCGCTCATTTCCGGTTTTACATCGTACGTCGCAACCTTTTGAGATGGGATAATGACGCGATCTTCTTGAGGAAATGCATCTTCACGCTGTCCGTTAAAATAATACGTAACAAACCGCTCCTTCTCTGTCTCGGCCATACGAAGCTGCCGAAGACCGCGCTCGGACAGTACTCGTCCCAAAGGCATTGCAACTGCTTCAGGGGGGAACGCAACAACCGTAGACAAGCCGCGTTCGTACTCGGTCATCGTGACGAAAAAGAGATTTTGAATCACTTTTTGACGTTGAAAAGCTGGAGTAATCGGAGCCTGTTGAATATGTGACTTTGTATATTTCACGGCATATGGGTCGAAACCTTCCGGCTGCGCACCACTTTCAAAGTTAGGCAGAACAAACGCCTTTGTTAACTGACGAGGTCTGTCGATGCGGAAATTAAAGAAAATAACAGCATCATTATCCTGAATAACCCGATGTTTACCATCAGTACTACAAACGCTTATCGGTTCAATAAACTCGTCTGTTTTACCGGTTTGATATGATGCCCGAACAGCGCCACCGACATCCTGCGTACATACGTTCGAGCCTAGTGTGAGTGCGTTATATGCAATTTGCGTCCTATCCCACCGATGATCACGATCCATTGCGTAGTAACGCCCGACCACAGAAGCCAATTGCCCAATACCTGTTTGTTTCATCTGCTCTTGTAGTTGGCATATGTAATCAATACCCGAGGTTGGTGGCGAGTCGCGGCCATCAGTAAAAATATGTAGGTATACGTTCTGCCCAAACCCCGCTTGTTTTGCTGCAGCCAACAACGCATAGAGATGGCTCACGCTGCTATGAACACCCCCCGATCCCAACAATCCCATCAGATGCAGTACGGAATCATTTCGCTTTACATGCTCAAATGCATGCTGAAATGCCGAGTTTTGCGTGAATGATCCATCTGCAATCGACATGTTTATACGTGGCAAATCCTGATACACAATCCTTCCAGCTCCGATATTTAAATGACCTGTCTCTGTGTTGCCATCCTCACCTTTTGGTAGCCCGACAGCCACTCCGGAGGCATCTAACGTACCATGCGGATACAGAAGTTCTATTCTGTCTATGTTTGGTTTTTTTGAAAGTTCTATCGCATTACCGGCATTTTTTGGGCCAACACCCCAACCGTCAAGAATGAGCAGCACGACTGGTTTTGGATAGGTAGGTTCTGCCATATGCTTCAGTGTATTACTTTACAACCCCAATTCACTTTCGATTTTCAACAGTCGATTGTATTTCACAACACGCTCACCTCGACTCGGAGCTCCGAACTTTACATAGTCCGCGCCGCATCCAACAGCAAAGTCCGCAATGAAGTCATCGGTGGTCTCGCCTGAACGATGTGAAAAGATTGTTTGCCACCCAGCATCTTTTGCAATCTTCACAACCTCAACAGTTTCGCTGATCGTCCCTATTTGATTCGGTTTGATGATAATTCCAGTACACGCTTTTTCTTGAACAGCACGAAGGACGCGCTCTTTATTTGTTGTTAACAAGTCGTCTCCAATAATAACGGTACTCGCTTGGAGCTCTTTCGTTAGTTTTTTCCACCCATCCCAATCATCCTCAGAAAGTCCGTCTTCTATTGAGAAAACATGGTATTGCTCACGAATTTCCTTATAAAACTCGATCATTTGATCAACATTAAACGGCTCTGTCCTATCCCGAATGCTGTACTTTCCTCCCTTAAAAAAGAAGTTTGATGCAGCATCGATACCAAGAAACACGTCTTGTCCAATAATGTAGGGCAATTCTTTTACTGTTTCAAAGAAGAGTTGAAAAGCGTCGGTGTTTGTAAAAAGGTTTGGTGCAAATCCACCTTCAATACCAGTTGAGTGAACGGCACCTTTCGCGATAAGCACCTTTTCAAGCGTCATAAATACTTCAACTCCTATCTGTAATGCTGTGCGGAATGGCTTATTGCTTGCAGGAACGACATGAAACTCTTGAAAGTCTAAATTTCCCGCCCCATGAGCACCACCATTTATCATATTAAATTCTGGTGTCGGAATACGATATGTTGATACAAGTTGATATTTCTCTTTGAAATACTGATACAGCGGCATGCCAACAATTGCCGCTCCCGCACGCGAACCCGTTTGCGAAACAGCAAGAATAGCATTTGCTCCAAGCTTACTTTTATTTGGAGTACCGTCAAGGTTCACAAGTAGCTGGTCAATATTTGTTTGTCGTGTTGGATCTTGACCAATAATCGCAGGTGCAATAACCTCGTTAATTGCACGCACCGCATTCAACACTCCCTTTCCATACATGCGCGTTGGATCACCATCACGAAGCTCCACTGCTTCATGCTTACCTGTCGATGTCCCGGATGGAACGGCCGACGACACAACGATACCGTTATCCAACTCTAACGTACATTCGATAGTGGGATACCCGCGTGAATCGAGAATTTCCCGCGCGTACACAGCGCGAATCACTGCCATATTAGCCTTTTCGTTTGTTTACCATTCGTTTTTCTGCCTCGTATACAACCTCTCGCGTCCGGTCGATGACATCCGGAGAAACCGACATGGAGGTTGCTCCCCATTCAACAAGTTTTTCTGCAATTTCGGGATATGTGGACGGAGCTTGTCCGCAAACCGACACTGTTACTCCACGAGCACGCGCCTTGGTGCAAATCTGTTCAAGCGCCCACAACACGGCTGGATTACGCTCATCATATTCACTGGCAACATGCTCATTATCGCGGTCGGTCCCTAAAATAAGCATTGTTAAATCGTTCGTACCGATAGAGAGCCCATCAATACCTACATCAATAAACTTATCAATACTAATCACGTTGCTAGGAATCTCGGCCATCATCCACAACTTGAACGTCGAGCTTCGCTGTAAACCATGACTGTGAATAATCTTCTTCACTTGTTCAAGCTCCTGGACCGTGCGAACAAAAGGCACCATCATCCAGAGGTTTTTATACCCCTTTTTCTCGCGAACCCTTTTTATGGCTTCCAGTTCAAGTTTAAATACATGTTCATCCATGATGTATCGGAAACAACCTCTATACCCAATCATCGGATTTTCTTCATGCGGCTCGTAGTCTTTTCCGCCGACAAGATTCCTGTATTCATTTGTCTTAAAATCGGTTGCACGATACACAATTGGTCTTGGATAAAAAGCCTTGCAAAATGTTTCCAATCCTTCTGCAAGTTTGTGAACAAATACCTGCTCTTTTTTATCGTGAATAAGCTTTTTCGGATGCACACCAATTTG
>DATEVM010000050.1:0-8044 GCA_035281785.1 Patescibacteria group bacterium | reverse complement strand
ACGCATTTCAGAGATGGATGCCGGGCGAACCCACATTGAAAACATGGTTTTTGACAGCGATGTTTCAAGATCGTCGAGCACTCTTTTCCAGAGTTCATTTGGCATCATACACACCCCCACACTAGTGTGGATATCTTATGTTTTCCAAGGCAGAAGATGTGGAATTATTCACAATCATAACACATAGAAGAAGACCGTCCTAGCATTTCTCTACTACCCTTGATATAATCCCCCCATGGCAAAAACTTTTAGAACTTGGCAACCACATAAAAAGAAGCGCGCGAGAACGCACGGCTTTCTTGTCCGCATGGCAACGAGACTCGGAAGGAAAGTACTTGCACGTCGCAGACTAAAGGGTCGTCAACGCTTAGCCGTTTAATTTGGCAGTACAATAGTCTCATGTTTCCACGAAGTCTTCGGTTCCCACTCAGGCAGAACCAAACGTTTTTTCGCGAATCCTCTCTTTGGAGAGGAAACGTTATAAAGGTGTACTGGAAACAACAAAGCACCCCACAAGCCGCTGTTGTTGTTCCGGCGTTTGTAGGAGGAGCTGTTGTAAGAAATAGGATGAAGCGTGTTCTCCGCTCAAAGATTCTTACACTCTTTCAGGGTGCTGTTATAGAAGATCATTCGATTGCGATAGTTGTGTATGTAAAACAATCAAATGAAAGCGCGGCCTTACTGGATCTTGAGAAGTTTTGGAATATGTATGAAAAGAGAAACAGTTAAAACAAGCATGGGTCAGAGTATTACAATCGCATGTATTAAGACATATCAACGCGTCCGTCCATCTCTGGATCAATTCCTCTACCCCGTGTTTGGTTTTTCATCTACATGCAAACACAAACCAACCTGCAGCGAGTATGCAATTACGAGCATACGAAGGTATGGTACAATTCGGGGATTAATAACAGGAATACAGCGAATTCTTCGATGCACATAAAGCATATATGAACTTTCTCACAGCTCCCCTACTCCAGTTCCTTCTTTTTCTCTATAAAATGATTGGTGATTTTGGCGGAGCAATTATTATTTTTACGCTCATTCTTCGTTTCGTTCTCGCCCCTCTTTCTGTTCCGGCAATTAAATCGCAAAAAAAAATGCAAAAGTTGAAGCCGGAACTTGATAAGCTGAAAAAACTTCACGGGACAGATAAAACAAAGCTTCAGCAAGAACAGCTTAAGTTATATCAACTACACAAGATTAATCCAGCAGCGGGATGTCTCCCGTATATCTTGCAGTTTGTAGTACTGATAGCCCTCTATCAGGTGCTTAATGATTTTCTTCACACAAAGGAAGTCGGAGGAACGGCTATTAATACCATGTTTTTGGGCCTAGATTTATCAAAACCAGACAGAACATTTATTCTTCCGATTTTATCCGGGGTATCACAGTTGGCACTTTCCCTAATGGTTCTCCCCGGTGCGGAAAGTCATGATCTTATTCCAGATAACGCAAAGACGAAAAAACTCCAAGTTGCAAATAAAAAAGAAGAAGACACGCAAGAAATGGCCGAGTCTATGCAAAAGCAGATGGTATTTATGATGCCGGTTGTTACTGGTATTGCAGCTCTCAACTTCCCCGCCGGGCTGGCAATGTACTGGGTTGTGTCAACATTATTTAGCATCGTCCAGCAATGGATACTGTCAGGTCCTGGTGGCCTCTTTCTCTACACCCGCAACGCCCTCCAGGCAGTCCGCCGCTTTGGTCGAAGATAAGGAGTCAGCATGACAATGCAAGAATATGTTTCCATGCTTTTAGCGCACATGGGATCTCAGGATGTCGGAGTGGAAATAGATGACGGGGCCGAAGGGATAAAAATAACGCTTCGTACATCTGAAGAAGACTCTGGGATGATGATAGGTCGTCGCGGTGAAACGCTCGAAGCTATTCAACGGATTTTTTCATTAACATTCCGCGATGATCTTGGTGAAAAACGCGTTGCTGTTACGGTAAACGACTATCTTGAACGTCGCCATGAGGTTGTACAGAAGATAGCGGATGAAGCTCTTGAGAGAGTAACACAAAACGGAAGACCAATGACGCTCCCCTACCTCTCGAGTGATGAGCGTCGGTATATTCACACAATGATGAAAGAGCGCGGCGTTGATACAAGATCAGATGGATCGGGACATGACCGAAGGCTTACAATGTATCCACAAGGATATCTTCCACAAGAATCTAACGAAGAGACTGTATGATCACTGTATACACAGATGGAGGATCCAGAGGAAATCCTGGTATTGCTGCCACGGGGATCGTCATCAAGAAGGGCTTAGAAACCATTGAGGAGTCTGGTGCGTATCTCGGAGTGACAACAAACAACACGGCAGAATACGAGGCTCTTATTCGAGCGCTTACCTGGCTTACCATTCATAAAGACGTTGCACTTTCCGAGGAGTCTCCCCTTCTTTTTAAGTTAGACTCGCAGCTTGTTGTGGAGCAGTTAAACGGACGGTATAAGATTAAACAGCCGCATATTCTCGTGCTCGTTAAGAAAGTTCACACCCTTATTTCATCCTTGGGAATTCCCGCACAATTTTTGCATATTCCCCGCGCGGAAAACGCACGAGCCGACATGCTGGTAAACAAGGCTCTTGATGAATGGCAAAAACGGGCATAACACTTCCTGAGCGAGAATTATTCTCGCTCAACTGTGGAAAAGAACGTGAAAAAGATACGTTTCTTGTATGAAGGGGAAAGCTAGGGTAGCATGAACGTATGAGTCTGCCCAGACAAAAGCGGGCGTTTGTTACAGAAACGCTCGGAGAACCAATTCCTATCATTATTTTTGGTGCCGACTCAAGGCTCAAACAGGCTGTTATTGGCCAAATTGGGAAGAAACACCCCGAGTTTATCGGTTTTTCAGATCAACAAATATCTTCATCACAAGAACTACTTCCGTATCGAGTAATTTGGATCATGAGTGATGAAGAGGATTGGGAAGGGGCGCTGGCCTATGCACAGTATGCCCGAACGCCTTTTGTTGCTGTTGTCTTTGGAAAAAACGGAGAAGAAGTATCGAAAGCTGTCGTAAAAAAACACCCGGAGACAATGCGCTTTTTGTTTTCTCAGCATCCATCTGTTGGAGATGAGCAAAAGGTTGCATCTTTGATCGTCGAAGAATTGTTTTTTGAACGCAGAAGCGGAGTGGAGAAGAGGCTACTATTCACGCCTGAACCTATCTGGCAAGAAGAAAAGGTGGAGCGAGTAGAGCGATACGTATCTCCGCCAACATATTCACAAAAAACACACCAAGAACAGTCGGAAATACTGCACATATTAACTCCAACGGGACTGGAGGAGTCAAAAGGGCTACGGGAAACAGAACAAGAGGAAGGCCCCTTAATGCCGGTTCAGCTTTATGGAACTCGGGAACGTCCGAGAACAGAAATTCGTCACGCACCCACAATAACTCCGGCAAAGCTTTTTTCACATCTTCCAGAAGAACGAGTATTTATTGAAGATCAGTTTGGAATAAAAAGATCTCACGATGATATTGACAGAAAAAAGAAAGACGAAACTCATATCCCAGATACGTTGCGACAAATTTTTCAACAAGAAACAAAAGCACCTGTAAAAGAGCGCGTATCAGGATTTAGAAAAACCAGCCAAGAGAGAGCAAAAGAACAGTCTATTTTGAAAAAAGTTGGATCCTTGATCGTCATATGCGTATTCGTCGCACTGCTTCCAATCTTGGGATATTTTGCATCCCGCATGATGTTTGTTCGACAGGCGCAGTCCGTGTTTCTTGCGTTGAGCGGGGACTCTTCACAACTCGCAGGGGTTGATCAAAAAGCGCTGACAAAAAATATTGAATTTTTCCAGATATACCTACGCGTTGCCGACGCTGTTCTTACCCCGGTAGGATTTTCTCAAAGCCTAGAAAAAGGAAAAGAAATTATGGCTTTAGTTCAAAAGGGGGGTACCGCGATTCAGTCAAGTCAAAAATTGAAAGAGATCATGGTTCGTGCATATGCAGCATCGGTTCGCGGTAGTGGAGACGACCCTCTCGAGCTACTTGATCAGGCATCAACGCAAGTGGAGCAAACTAGTAAGGATTTAGCTCTTTTTTCTGCAGAATTGGGTTCTATTCCAGAAGAAATCCCGCTTATTTCATCCATGAAAACGAGAGATCTTGAGAAGAGTACGTCGGTTGTTCGTAAAAATCTTGTAAAAACACAACACCTTCTCTCCGTGTTGCCAAGCATCTTAGGGGAGCAGCAAAAGAAAACATATCTTGTCCTTATTCAAAATCCGTTAGAGCTTCGACCATCCGGAGGATTTTTGGAGTCGTATGCGCTCATAACAATAGACAAGGGAAGAGTGTTAGATATTCAAGTACAAGATGTGATGGAAGCAGACAATCTTCTTAAGGGGAGGGTTGACCCGCCAACAGATCTTCAGCAACACCTTGGAGAATCTCAATGGTATTTCCGCGACAGCAACTGGAGTGTTCAGTTCCCAACAAACGCACAACAGGCTGAGTGGTTTTTGCAAAAAGAATTAGGGAGGAGTGTTGATGGTGTTATAGCATTAAACGCGTATTTGATTCGGGATCTCCTTAAAATCACAGGTCCAATAACACTCACGTCACAAGATCGACAGCAGATAACCGCTGACAATATTATGGAGCGCCTCTTTACGAGAAGTGAGACGCTTCTTCCGTCGCAACAAACCAAAAAGGTGCTACTGAGCAGTATCTCGGAAGTTCTGTTTGCAGAACTACAAAAACTCCGTGAGGAGCAAGTCTTTCAAGTATCCGGTGTTTTTTTCCAAGCGTTGGAACGCGGAGAGGTATTTATGAGCGTGAAGGGGAGAGCAGAGCAGGACACCTTAGCACTTTTAGGCCTAACTGGTTCAGCTCTCACCCCTCCGTGTCCTCAGGTGTTTTCGGAAAACACCTGTGTGGTTGATACGATGTACCAGGTTGACGCAAATGTTGGGGTGAATAGGGCGAACTACTCCATTCAGCGCATCATAGAACACAATGTTGTGTTGTCCCAATCAACTGCAGCCCACACATACTCCATACAGTACACAAATACCGCCCTTTCGGCTGCTTGGCCATCTGGGACGTATAAAAACTACGTTCGCCTAGTACTTCCGGACTTTACACAACTTAATAGTGTTGTTCTTGATGATAAACCACTCTCTTCGTCTGTGGTTACACAAAATATTCAACATGGAAAACGCGAGGTTGGGTTTGAGGTTGATGTTCCGGTGGGGAAGACTGTTAAGGTGAAAGTAAACTATGTATCTCTTCTTTCTGTACCGGCTAAGTTCTCGTATGCGCTATTTACCCAACGGCAGGCGGGGACTCAGGACGACCCTATTTCTTTCTCAATTAATGCACAAAAGCCGCTTCGGGTAACAAAGATCGCCCCAGAGGGGGCTGTGCTTGGGAACGTTGTTCAGTTCGATTCCACCCTAGATCGTCACCAATACCTGGCTGTTGAAGTCCAGTAGACTCGATGGTAAAATCTGCTTTCGACAATGACTTGAAAGGAATCCAGTATTATGACGGCGACGAAATATCTTTTGAACGCCAAGAAACGAACTGTGATCGGAAAAAAAGTGAAACTTCTCCGAGCAGCGCGTTTGCTTCCTGCGCACATTTATGGCAATACTGAGCCTATCAATATTCAGCTTGATGAAAAGGCTTTCCTTACCATGTTTGAAAAAGCTGGTGAGACGAGCGTTCTTTACGTTCAGGTTGAAGGGGAGAAGGATAGTCGTCCAGTCCTGGTTGCCGACTACTCTGTAGATCCGGTAAAAGGAACAATCATTCACATCGATTTACGACAAGTGAACTTAAACATTGCCGTGAAAGCGAACGTTCCTATAGAGCTTATTGGTGAGTCCGAGGCTGTAAAGGCTGGTGGAGTTCTCATTCAAGTTCAGAACGAAATTGAGGTTGAAGCACTTCCAACAGACCTTCCAGAAAAGTTTGAACTTGATATTTCAGCATTGAAGCTCATCGGGGGTGAACTAAAGGTTTCCGATTTGAAGTTTGATGCATCAAAAGTAACGCTTTCTTTGGCTCCTGAAGAGATTCTTGTGATTATCAGTGAGCCGAAGGTTGAGGTAGAGCCAGTTGTTGCCGAACCGACAGAGGTTGAAACTACGGTACAGGGAGCGAAGAAAGAGGGTGAGGAGGCAGAAGGATCTGCAGGAGCCCCTCAAGGTGCCGCTTCAGCGAAAAAAGAAGAGAAACCTAAAAAAGAAGAGAAGTAGAGCGGTTTCAATCTTTTTTCTGCGCAACTCTCTTATTTCGCTACAAGGCTATTATATATTTCCATCTATTGCTTGTTGTAGTTGCGGAATGCGCGAATCATTTGGTTCGATGTGTTCCAGCGATGATATTAACGCACGCATACGATCGAGATCTCCCATGCTAAATGCAAGCAGTGCGAGCGCGACGTGCGCCTCTCTACTCGAAGGTTGTTCTTGCAATATAATCGTCCAAAAAGATTGGAGTGACTGAAGCGCGTCATATGGGTACGCCTCTTTACGGAGCGCCACTTTTTTTTCTGGTCGAAGGGTTGGTAGTAGTGAGAGATATATTCGTTCGGCAAACAGAGGGTCGCCAAACATATGAGCGACACGCATTGTTCGAATAAACGATGCGTGTGTTTGCGGACCCACTGTCAGCGCGATCTTTTCCCAAAAAAACGGCTCCCAACTTCTTACGCTGGCCGATGTAATAACGACGGCAAAGACGCCGAAGAACAACCACTGTGGCAGTTGCTGAAGTTGCTGGAGGAAGAGCAACACATACGCTCCGCAAAAAACAAACAAAGAAAGAAGAGTATGTGTTACACGCGTGAACGATCTACGCATATATGTATGCTATCACGAATGAACTTTTTTCCAGGAAGATTTTAGTCTTGATATTTCATACTTTTGGCCAAGAGGCTGTTGCAAGCAATGGTTCGTCAACAAGGGCAGCTTTGTGGAGTTCCTGCCAAATTGCTTCGGTAACAAATGGCATAAATGGGTGAAGAAGTTTTAATGAATCGGCGAAGACAGCAACAAGCGTTGTTAATACGTCATTCTTTTCCTGAGTCCACTGCTTCGATCTTTCTAGATAATCATTGGCAAGTGTGTTCCATATAAAGTCGTATGCATCCAAAATCGCTTCTGAAAAACGATATTTCTCTAAATATGATGTTACCTTCGTAACGACTTGTTGTTTTGTTGTAAGAATTTTTAGATGTTCAGGATTTGTTGGTGAATTTTGCGTCAATGTCGCCCCATCCTCTTGTAACAGCAGAATGTATCGTCCAATGTTCCACAATTTATTTCCAAAGTTTCGGTAACCTTTAACCTTATCTTTACTAAGTGAGATTGGATTTCCGGGTGCGCATCCTGCGACGAGTGCAGTGCGCAACGCATCTGCGCCAAACTCACTCACAATGTCTACGGGACTAATGACATTCCCTTTAGACTTACTCATTTTTTGACCCTTTTCATCTGTCACCATAGAGTGTAAATAGACCGTGCGAAACGGAACATCTTTTGCGAGGTATAAGCCAAACATAATCATGCGTGCTACCCAGAAGAATAAAATGTCCCACATTGTGTCAAGTACGGACGTGGGGTAGAACTGTTTGAAATCTTTACCATCAGGGTAGTGAAGCGTTGTGAGTGGCCACTGACCAGAACTGAACCAAGTATCAAATGTGTCGGTTTCCGGAAGAAACGTATCATTAGGGGGGAAATCAATCTGAGGGTTATCGACGCTTACAACAAACGAGGACCCAATAGGAGCACGAAGTTGTTGAAGACCGCTGCGCACTTCGTCATATGTATATCCGCCTGAAATAACTTTACCGATTTTTCCTGTCACCCGAACACTTTTTTTATCGAGAAATGTTACCTCGATTTCTGGGTTTTCTTGAGCGCTATACCACACGGGAATGCGAATACCCCAAACGATTTGTCGTGAGATAGGCCAGTCGCGGATGTTTTCCATCCAGTGCAGGAATATTTTCTCGAAGCGTTCTGGAATTATCTTAACCTCGCCACTATTTATCGCGTT